>JAIXUZ010000311.1 GCA_027483285.1 Bacteroidota bacterium | reverse complement strand
CATAACACGGGTAAGCCCTGCCCCTCGCCTATTCAAAAACAGAATATCATCGGCCCCTTTTTTAACAAACAAATGCACCCGAACATCTTTTAGGTATAGGTTGATGTGTTTCATGGCCATATTGCCTATGGGTACTAACCGTTGCTTATCGCCTTTGCCCACCACCTTTATAAACCCATCGTTAGGAAAGTAGTCGGATATTTTAAGGGTAACCAGTTCTGATACCCGCAGTCCCGAGCCATATAGTGTTTCCAGTATCGCGCGGTTACGTTCGCCTTCAGGAGTGCTGCGGTCTATTATATCAAGCAGGGTTTTAATCTCTGCTTCGGTAAGCACCTCGGGTATTTTTCGGGTAAGCCTGGGCATTTCTAATAGCTCGGCAGGGTCGGTATTAATAACCTGTTCAACCACTAAAAAGCGGAAGAAAGCCTTTAATCCTGATATCATCCTAGCCTGCGACCTATCGGCCATCCCCAACTTATTTATCCAGATTAAAAACTCCTGTAAGTGGCTAAGCTTCACATCGGCTACTGCGGGTGCTTGCCCCACAGCATCAAAGTATTGCGCCAGTTTATCTACATCATGAATATAGGCATCAACCGAGTTTCCACTCAGCGATTTTTCAAGTTGCAGATAGGCCTTAAAGCCTTTTTTATAGCTATCCCACACAGTAGCACTAATATACTGTACTGCGGCTTGCTTATTCCAAAGGCATTATGTTTGATTTAACAATGGCAGGTGGATTACTTTTAAATTACAAGACAGGTTTGGTATTGTATAAATTTTATATTTGTTAATCGTATGAAAATCAACAAAAATATAAACAAGTGGGTATTGAACAGGTACATTATTACCATTGTACTGTTTGTAGTTTGGCTTGTATTTTTTGATGAAAATAACCTCATCAGCCAGATACAAGCTAGAGGCGAACTAAATAAGCTAAGGGCTGAAAAGCAATATTTCTCAGATAAAATTGATGATTATACCTTTCAGCTAAACGCGTTAGACACAGACCCTGGTTTTGTTGAGAAGTACGCCCGCGAACACTACTATTTTAGCAAAGAGAACGAAGATATTTTTGTAGTAGAATTAGACACCATTAAAAATATCAATTAATTAATAACCTAAAAAAACGCTCAGAACTATGGGTATGATGAAAGAATTTAAAGACTTTATAAGCAAGGGGAATGTAGTTGAACTTGCTGTGGGTGTTGTAATTGGCGGTGCTTTTGGTAAAATTGTTGACTCTGCAGTTAATGATATTATTATGCCACCCATTGGTTACGCCCTAAAAGGAATAGACTTTAAAGACCTTGTATTAAAACTAGGTGATGCTGAAATTAAATATGGCAACTTTATACAGGTAAGCATTGTGTTTTTAATTACCGCATTCTTCTTGTTCTTAGTTGTTAAGGCATATAATCGTATGAAGAAGAAAGACGAAGCAGCGCCTGCAGCTGCTCCGGAGCCAACTAACGAAGAAAAGTTGCTTACAGAAATACGTGATTTGTTGAAGAAATAAAGGGCTGATAGCTGATAGAAGATCCCCGCCCTTAGTAAGGTGCGGGGATTTTTTATACCCGTGCGTAGGGTAAGGTGGTAATAGGGGTTACCTTATTGTAGGTATCCAAGCCTGTAATGCAAACATCATCAACCAGGCTTAAATCGAGGCTACCGTTGGCTTGTAAAACATCATCGGGAAGTATTATACTCTCAATTTTTCCAACTACCAGCACTACCCCATTGGTTTTAATAAGGGTTTCTTCTACAAACGAAAGACCTATTTTTACCCGGCTTTGCTTAACAAACGGAGCTTTAAAATTGTGCAGGTATTCCTCATCAAAACCACATGCTGCAAACTCTGATACATTGCGGGGGTAATTGGCTGATGTTTGGTGCGCCTGTTCAATAAAAGGGCTGTGGATATGATTTATAGTAAAGAAACCGGTCTCCCTGATATTTTCTATCGTATGCCTGGGCACACTGCCAGGCCTAGAGAAAAAGCCAATGTATGGAGGGTTTGACCCAAGGTGCACCACAGAACTGATAATAGCCAAATTGGTTTGCCCGTTGCTGGCTATAGTGCCTAAAAGGTTGGCTGGCTTATAACCTGTTATACTATTTATAAGGTTTATACGGTATAGCTTATCATGGGCTTCAATATCGGCGCCTGTAATGTATTTCATGAGGTTTATAACATATTAACCGTTAAAGGGTTTAGGCTAAATAAAAAAAGGAGAGCGGTTGCTCTCCTTTATATTCCTCTTCCGTCTGGCGCTTAAAGCGCCATCCACCCTCACAATGAGAGGACCGGAAATAGTTTTATTAAGCCCTTGCTTCGGCTAATACCTCTTTAACGGCATCGGCAGCTTCCTGTAACTGGATAGCTGATTTTACCTTAAGGCCTGAATTGTCAATAATAGCTTTTGCTTCAACAGCATTGGTTCCTTGCAAACGTACAATAATAGGTACGTTGATGTTGCCCATGTTGTGGTAAGCATCTACAATACCTTGTGCTACACGGTCGCAACGAACTATACCGCCAAATATATTTACCAAAATGGCTTTTACGTTAGGGTCTTTCAGGATAATGCGGAATGCCTGCTCAACACGCGCAGCATCAGCAGTACCGCCAACATCAAGGAAGTTAGCAGGCTCGCCACCCGATAGTTTAATAATATCCATAGTAGCCATAGCTAAACCTGCACCATTTACCATACAGCCAATATTGCCATCAAGCTTTACATAGTTCAGGTTAAATTCAGCAGCTTCTACTTCTGTTGCATCTTCTTCATCTTTATCGCGCATAGCTTCAATAGCAGGGTGGCGGTAAAGGGCGTTATCATCAATGTTCACCTTTGCATCAACTGCAATAATTTTATCGTCTGATGTTTTAAGGGCGGGGTTGATTTCAAATTGAGAAGCATCAATCGCATCGTAAGCAGTGTAAAGAGAGGTAATGAATTTCACCATGTTCTTTAACGCCTCGCCGCTTAAGCCTAAGTTGAAGGCAATTTTACGTGCCTGGAAAGCTTGTAGGCCAACTTTAGGATCTATAGCTTCTTTAAATATTTTCTCAGGGGTGTTGTGGGCTACTTCTTCAATGTCCATACCACCTTCTGTGCTGTACATAATAACGTTTTGGCCTTTGGCGCGGTCTAGCAATACGCTTATGTAAAACTCAAGCGGTTTAGAAGCCCCTTCGTAATAAACATCCTGCGCAATAAGCACTTTACGAACCAATTTACCCTCAGGACCAGTTTGCGGGGTTACCAGCGTCATGCCAATCATAGCTTCGGCTTTTTCTTTAACAGCATCTAACGATGTGGCTACTTTAACACCACCACCTTTACCACGGCCACCTGCGTGTACCTGCGCCTTAACAATCCAAACAGGGGTATTGGTTTGTTCTTTTAATTTTTTTGCTGCTTCAACGGCCTCTTCGGCAGTATGGGCTAAAATACCTTCCTGTATAGCTACACCGTAGCTTTTAAGTATTTCTTTACCTTGATATTCGTGAATGTTCATAGTCTATAATTCGTGGTGCGAATTTATTAAAAAACCCCGACAATACTATCGGGGTTGTATATATTATTCTAATTTATATCAGTTAGTGGGTAACCTTATAAGTCGTTGGCCTGGGCAATCATTTCTGCTACGTCGAGTACCTTCACTTCGCCTTCTTTTTCAAAGTGTTTAACACCATCTGTCATCATAGTATTGCAAAATGGGCATCCAACAGCAATAACCTCAGGTTTTTGACCCAATGCTTCTTCTGCACGGTTTACGTTAACCTCCTGGTTGCCGGGTTCAGCCTCTTTAAACATTTGTGCGCCACCGGCACCACAGCAAAAGCCATTAGCTTTGCTACGCTTCATCTCTACCAGTTCAACGTCCAGCTTTTTAATAACCTCGCGCGGGGCTTCGTAAATATCGTTGCCACGGCCAAGGTAGCAAGGGTCGTGAAAGGTAATACGCTTGCCTTTAAACTCTCCACCTTCAATGGTTATTTTCCCGCTATCCAACAGGCTTTGCAACAGTTGGGTATGGTGTACCAATTCGTACTCGCCACCAAGGGCAGGGTACTCATTTTTAAGGGTGTTAAAGCAATGCGGGCAGGCTGTAACAATTTTTTTTACACCATAGGCATTAAGCGTTGCAATGTTCTGCATAGCCATCATCTGGTATAAAAACTCGTTACCTGCACGTTTGGCAGGGTCGCCACTACAGCTTTCTTCAGTACCCAAAACGGCAAAGTCAATACCTGCAAAATTTAATATTTTAACCAAGGCTTTGGTTACTTTCTTTGCACGGTCGTCAAAGCTACCAGCGCATCCTACCCAAAACAGGTACTCAGGGGTACGGCCTTCTGCAATTGCATTGGCCATGGTAGTAACCTTTAAAAGTTCAGCGTTGCTCATTTACTTATTTTTTCCCTCACCCAACACTCTCTAATTGGTAGAGTATTTAGAATGACGTATTATTTTTCGTTTTTAACTTTTTGTTTTTAGTTTTCGGTAGCCCAGTTTAAACGGTCAGCTGGCGAAAACTGCCAAGGCGCACCATTGTTCTCTATATTAGTCATAGCGCCAGCAAGGGCATCAGGCATTTTAGAGTCTTCCATTACCATAGAGCGGCGTAGTTCCACAATAATATTCAATGGGTCAATATTTACAGGGCAAGCCTGAACACAAGCGTTGCACGATGTACAAGCCCATAACTCTTCGGCACTAATATAATCATACAATAAAGATTTACCATCGGCTAAACCGGGGCCCTTTGCATCAAGACTTTTACCCACATCTTCCATCCTATCGCGGGTAGCCATCATAATACGGCGTGGCGATAGAAGCTTACCTGTTTGGTTGGCAGGGCACTCTGATGTGCAACGGCCACACTCTGTACAGCTATAAGCATCTAAAAGGTTTTTCCAGCTAAGATCGTTAACGTCTTTAGCTCCAAACTTCATCACTTCGCCTTCGGCCAGTGGCGGTGGAGTAAAAGATGGGTCTAACATAGCTTTCACTTCGTTGGTTACACTCTCCATATTGGTAAACTGCCCTTTTGGGGTAAGCTTAGCATACCAAACGTTAGGAAAAGCCAATACAATGTGGAAGTGTTTAGAAAATGGCAGGTAGTTTAAGTAAGCTAAAATACCTACCAGATGTAACCACCATGCAACAAGCACTATGGTGTGCAAGCCGCCTTCACTCATACCATGAAAAACGGCATTGTATATTGGAGTGCTGACAGGGAAATTGAAACCGGTAGCTTGTAGAACATGGTCGGCACCGTTCATAATCAATAGGGCTGTCATTAGTACAATCTCAGCAACCAGAATATAAGTTGCATCTTTACGTGGCCAGCCGTCAAGGTCTTTAGATGCTAAACGGGGAACTTTTGAAATATAACGGCGGTATAGAAATACAAAGCAGGCAATTAAAACAAGTACGCTTAACACCTCGAAAAAGGCTATTGCAATATTGTATAATGGGAAACCCTCAAAATTCAAGACATCCATAAAGATGCGGTGAGAGCCTGTAAAGCCGTCTACTAAAATCTCCAAAACCTCTATATTGATTAGTACGAAGCCTACATAAATAATAACGTGGAAGAAGGCCGGAATAGGGCGAGCCACCATTTTAGACTGCCCAAGGGCTACCAACGCCATCTGCCTCCAGCGGGCCGGCTTATTATCATTAATAACCTGGTCT
>JAIXUZ010000332.1 GCA_027483285.1 Bacteroidota bacterium | reverse complement strand
GCCCATATAGTTAAAACCGAAGATTTTAAAAACGATAGCAGCATAGTATCAGCAACACAATCGGGGCCCATGCTGGTAATAGATGGCAAGTTGCATCCTGCGTTTAAAAAGGAGTCGACCAGCCTGCATATACGTAGTGGTGTAGGAATAATCAGCAATAAAAAAGTGGTATTCGCCTGTACCATTGATAAGTCTAACTTTTACTATTTTGCATCAACTTTTAAAGATATTTTTGGTTGTAAAGATGCACTGTTCTTAGATGGCGCTATATCGCTTATGTATATCAAAGGTATTAACGATAATACTTTGAGCGGTGACTTTGGACCCATGATTTCTATCACAAGAAAATAATTCAACCAGAAAGCAACATTACAACTTATTAACATTTTTTATTTTTTACTTGACAACAGGTATTGCTTTGTTGTATCTTTGTGGTGTTATTCGAATAGCAAAATAATACTAGTACCCCCGACGGTAAATGTCGGGGCAAGCCAAAAACAAACAGCCGCGGCTAAAAATCCCTCGTCTGTCGCTTAACAGCGACATCCACTCCCTTTATAAGGGAGAGTTATGCGAGAAATAAAAAATGAATAGTACCTACAATGCTTATCACGATTCAGGATTAATGGTTTAAAAGAGAATTTAAGAGAAACAGTTTAGCAAAAGGACAACTTAAAACAATGAACCATTCATTGGTCAGTAGCAAAACGGTTATAATAAGGATTGACTCCTTTTAGGCGATTCGTGCAAACGGGTTGCCTAAAGGTATTATTGAACAGCTAATCCCCGCTTATAAACTTCCAGCGCGCGGTTACGCGCCCAGGTATGGTCTACAATGGGTTTGGGGTAAACAAAAGGCTCATCAAACTCAGGCACCCAGCGGCGGACGTATTCCAGCTTAGGGTCAAACTTTTCGGTTTGCAGTTGCGGGCTAAACACGCGAAAATACGGAGCTGCATCGCAACCACAGCCTGCCGCCCATTGCCAGTTACCATTATTGGCAGATAGTTCAAAATCGAGGAGTTTTTTGGCAAAATAGGCTTCGCCCCAACGCCAGTCTATCAGCAGGTGTTTGGTTAAAAAGCTGGCTACAATCATGCGCACACGGTTATGCATAAAGCCTGTCTCGTTAAGCTCGCGCATTCCGGCATCTACTATGGGGTAGCCGGTTCGCCCTTCGCACCATGCGGCAAAATGCTCGTGGTTATTCACCCATTGTATCTTATCGTATTGCGGTTTAAAGGCATGGCCCACCACATTAGGGAAGTGCCACAGAATGGTCATAAAAAACTCGCGCCAAATCAGCTCACTAAGCCATGTTTGGTTGTGCTCTTTAGCAAAAGAAACCAGTTGGCGTATACTTACTGTGCCAAAGCGCAGGTGCACACTTATACGTGTAGTGCCAGCTGTAGCCGGCAGGTTGCGGGTATCGTGGTAATGTTGTACAATATCTTTATCAGGAACGGAAGATGGAAAAGGTTCTCCGGTAGCTACAAAGCCCATACTTTCTAAGCTGGGAATTGTAAAAGGGGAATCAACTTGTAAAAAGTTGGTAAAATATTTTTCTGTGGGGTAGGGTTTGGTGTAAAAGCTATTTAGCTTTTCTTTCCACTTGCGGCTAAAAGGTGTATAAACCGTATACGGCTTACCATCATCTTTTAGTATCTCATCTTTCTCAAAAATCACCTGGTCTTTAAAAGAAAGAAACGGAGCATTTGCATTCTCCACCAGCCTCTTAATTTCCTCATCACGTTGTCTTGCATACGGTTCATAATCCTCGTTAGTATAAACGGCTTCAACCCTATATTGTTGCTGCAATTCAGCAAAAACCTGTTCAGGTGTTGAATAGAAAATTTGTAACGATGAACCCAGGCTTTTTAACTCATTACTAAGCTTTGTTATGTGGTTATGGATAAACTCAACCCGACGGTCGGCCTTATCTTCCAGCTTATCTAAAATAGCTTTATCAAATATAAATATGGGCAAAACATTGGTATGCTTACTAAGAGCGTGGTAAAGACCTGCATTATCTGTAAGCCTTAAATCGCGCCTGAACCAAAAAAGGGTAACCGTTTTTTTCTCCATTATAGCAAACGCAATTTAGCCATGCCACCGTCAATTGCCAATGTTTGGCCTGTAACCCAACCCGACTGTGGCGACAACAGATACAAAGCAGCCTGTGCCATATCTGCTGGTGTACCTACCTTATTTAATGGGTGGCGTTTGGCCGATGCTTCGCGCTTTTCAGGTGTTGACAATAGCTTCTCTGCCAGTGGCGTATCTGTTAGCGATGGGGCAATGCAGTTAAAACGGATATTGGCAGCGGCATATTCTGCCGCTAACGACCGTGCCAAGCCCTCTACCGCAGCTTTAGCAGACGCTATAGAGGCATGGAACGGCATACCTGTTTGTGCAGCTACCGTGCTAAACAGCACTACCGATGCACCCTGGGACGCCTTTAGCGCGTTTACCGTTTGGCGCAACGTACGCACGGCACCCAGTACATTCAGGTTATATTCGGCTAAAAAGTCATCATCAGTAAAGCGGTTAAAAGGCTTTAGGTTGATACTGCCGGGGCAATAGGCTACACCATGCAAAACATCGGGTAAACCGCTAATAGCAAACTCTTTGGTTGATGCATCGCCTTCTATAAAAATAAGGTTATCGCTACTGGGTAAATTGCGGTTAGTGCGGGCTACAACATATACCGTATGCCCTTGGTTTAGCAATTCTGTAGTTAATTCAAGGCCTATGCCCGATGTACCACCAACTATTAAATAATTCATTTTGAAAGCGTTTCGCTCTCTAACAAGCAGGCAGGCAAATGGTTTAGAACATTAATTGATAATTCAGAATGCAAAATTCAGAATGGAAAGAACAAATACCTAACTAAAATTATGCATTTTGAACTATGCATTATGCATTCAAAATCACCCTCCCGCTTTCTTCACCCCGTAGCCTGCCGCCTTAAGTATGTCATGCACCTTATCGCGCATATCGCCTTGAATAACAATCTCACCGTCTTTGCTCGTACCCCCTACGCCGCATTTGCTTTTCAAAAGCTTCTCCAGAGTTTTCAAATCATCATCGGTACCAATAAAGCCTTTTACCAGCGTAACGGTTTTGCCCTTACGGCTTTTACTGTCTCGCCATACGCGCAGGTCTTGCTTACCGGGGGCTAGTGTTTCCTCGTTGCTCTCTTCGCTCTCTATACTAAAATCGGGGTTAGTAGAGTATACAAACCCCGATGTGTTTTTATTCTTGTTCGACATCTCTCTATTAATTAGCGAGGTGAGTTATTTCATATACTGCTCCTTCACATCATTAAACGATGGGAACGCGTTGTAATGCCATTTTTTAACAATCACACT
>JAIXUZ010000172.1 GCA_027483285.1 Bacteroidota bacterium | reverse complement strand
GAAGAGCTTAAGTACGATGTAAAATACGTGAAGCTTGATTTAGGTATGACCAATACCTCTACCTACATAACAGGCGGAAAAGCAACCACTATTGCTAAGGTTATTGATACGCCTTTTACTATTTATGTATTTGAATTGCTGAACGACATTACGCTCGACTCGGTAAAGATAAACGGGGCTATCCGCCCGGTTTCAACCAATGGCAATATTCGCACGGTAAGCCTGCAAACGGCATTAAACGTAGGCGATGTGTTTACTGCCGAGGTTTATTACCACGGGCAGGGCAACGTAAACAACGGCTTTTTCTCAGGCATAACAACCGATACCGACCAGGACTACAATTTTAACGCTACGTGGACGCTGAGTGAATCGTACCACGCATACGAATGGTGGCCCTGCAAGCAGTTGCTTACCGACAAAATAGACTCGTGTGATGTTTGGATTACCGTTGCGAGTAACTTAAAAGCAGGATCGAACGGCGTTTTGGAAAACGTTACCGATATGCCGGGCAACAAGAAACGCTACGAGTGGAAATCGCGCCACCCGATTGCTTACTACCTTATATCTGTAGCTATAGCCAACTATCAGGAATATAATATTTATGCGCGCCCTGCGGCTTTACAAGGCGACTCTATCCTTATTCAAAACTACATTTACAACACACCTGCAGTGTTTAATGCTTACCAGGAGGGTATAGACAGCACCAAGCAACTGGTGGAATACCTGTCTGACATTTATGGCTTGTACCCTTTTGCCGATGAGAAATACGGGCATTGCCAAACGCCAATTGGCGGCGGTATGGAACACCAAACCATGACTACCCTGTATGGCTTTGATTTTACCCTTGTAGCGCACGAACTGGGCCATCAATGGTTTGGCGACAATGTTACCTGTGGCAGCTGGAAAGATATTTGGGTGAATGAGGGATTTGCATCGTATACAGAATATTTAGCCTTAGAGCATTTCAGGAGCCCTGCTGAAACACGCAATTGGATTGACTATGCACATTCGTATGCTATGTTTAACCCGGGCGGCAGCACTTACTGTACTGATACTACCAACGAGAACAGAATATTCAGCACGCGGTTGACGTATTTGAAAGGTGGTGCTATTATCCACACGCTGCGCTTTGAAATAGATAACGACTCGTTATTTTTTGCCGGGCTTAGGCTATACCAGGAATTGCGCGGCGACAGCACAGCTAAGGGCACCGATATAAAAGCTGTTTTTGAAAACATATCGGGCCTTGACCTAACCGACTATTTTGACCAATGGTATTATGGCGAGGGCTACCCTACTATTAGCCTGCAATGGAACCAGGCTAACGGGCAAACCTATGTAGTAGTTTCTGAAACAACATCAACGGCTAATGTTACGCCCTTCTTTAAAACACCGCTGGAGCTTAAGCTAAACTCATCGCAAGGCGATACCACCGTGCGTATATATGTTAACCAAAACGGGCAACAATTTGTATTTAACTGGGATAATGAAATTTCATCTATAACTATAGACCCTAACCAGTGGATACTAAACCAGGTGGGTAGCATTGTACAAAACCCTAATTTGGTAAGTGTACCAACGCTTGAGGTTGATGCTAAGCTGAATGTATTCCCCGTACCGGCAAGTGACCAGCTAACGGTAAATTCGGCAAAGGCGGTAAAAGGCATCCGCTTGTTTGATATGACAGGCCGCGCTATAGAAAGCTATGCCGGTAACGGAACAACTACTACTATCGATATTGCCAGCTTAAGCGCCGGTGCGTATGTAATAGAGGTAACGTTTAACGGTGTTGCAGGTACTGTAAAAAGGTTAATCGTGAAAGATTAATCGTCGTTGCTAAGGGTGGTGGCCAGGCCTTTAAAAAACTGGATGCCGCCAAACACTATAGCACCCCAAAATATATAGCCTGTATTGGATATTGTAAGCACGGTGCCGCCTATACACCAAAGGGCGCCAAAAATCATGTCTTTAGAACCGCTACGTTGCCCTGCGGGTTTATTATTTACGTTAAAAGAGTTGACTATTTTGCAGGCTTCATCGTAGGTAAGGCCTTTGGTGGTTAGCATCAGCTTAACCTCATCGTTGGTTTTACCATGCTCTTTCAACAGTTTTTCTGCCAGTTTATACCCTACGTCTTCGGTAATTTTGTTTTCGGCAACAGGTTGTGCGTTTTCCATCATACAATAAAAGTATACTTTCTGTTCTAATCCACAAAAAAGGCGAAAGAAAAACCTTTCGCCTTAAAAATCCATCGTTCCTTTTTAAAAGGAGATCTTTTAAAATTTATTCTACCGTTACCGACTTAGCCAGGTTACGTGGCTGGTCGACATTGCAACCGCGCAGTACCGCAATGTGGTACGACAGTAATTGCAATGGAACTACCGTTACCAAAGGCGATGTTGCCTCTTCGGTTTCCGGCACTTCAATAACGTGGTCGGCCATTTTACGTACTTCGGTGTCACCCTCGGTAACAACAGCTATAATAATGCCTTTGCGGGCTTTAACCTCTTGTATGTTGCTGATGATTTTTTCGTAATTACCTTTTTTGGTAGCAATTACTACAACCGGCATTTGCTCGTCAATAAGGGCAATAGGGCCATGCTTCATTTCAGCAGCAGGGTAACCCTCGGCATGTATGTACGATATTTCTTTTAACTTTAAAGCACCCTCTAACGCCACCGGGAAGTTATAACCACGGCCTAAATACAAGAAGTTAGGCGAGTTTTTAAACTCCTCAGCCAGGTAACGTATTTGCTCGTCTGTTTTAAGTGCTTTCTCTACCTTTTCAGGAATAGAAAGCAAATCGGCAATAAGCGTGCGGTATTCTGTTTCGCCCATGGTGCCGCGTTTGTGCGCCAGCGATAAAGCAATAAGGGTAAGCACAGTTACCTGAGCGGTAAATGCTTTGGTAGATGCTACGCCAATCTCAGGCCCTGCGTGGGTGTACGAACCTGCATGAGTTGCACGGGCAATGCTTGAACCCACTACGTTGCAAACGCCATATATTAAAGCGCCTTTGCTCTTAGCTAATTCAATAGCCGCAAGGGTATCGGCTGTTTCACCCGATTGTGAAATGGCCATTACAATATCTTTTTCGCTTAGTATAGGGTTGCGGTAGCGGAATTCAGAAGCATACTCAACCTCAACCGGAATACGCGCAAGGTCTTCAATTAAATATTCGGCAACCAAACCAGCGTGCCACGATGTGCCACAGGCTACAATAATAATACGTTTGGCTTTGTTAAAGCGTGCATCGTACTCTTGCAGTCCACCCATGGTAACAATACCATCCTCAAGGTTAATACGTCCGCGCAGGCTGTCTAAAATAGATTTAGGCTGCTCGTGTATCTCCTTAATCATAAAATGCTCGTAGCCACCTTTTTCAATAGCTTCCAGGTTAAGCTCAAGCTCGTGTATATATGGGGTAATGGCTACGTTGCCTACGGTTATTATTTTAAGTTCTTCGTTACGGTTAAGTATAGCTATTTGCTCATCCTCCAGGTACACCACATTTTTGGTATACTCTACAATAGGCGTAGCATCTGATGCAAGAAAAAACTCACCATTGCCAATACCTACCACCAATGGACTGCCTTTTTTGGCGGCAACCAACTGATTAGGATTTTCTTTAGACATGATAACAATAGCATACGCACCAATAGCCTGGGTTAATGCAATGCGCACAGACTCTACCAAAGTAGCACCTGTTTTATCCTGCACATCCTCAATAAGGTGAATAAGTACCTCGGTATCGGTATCGCTCTCAAAAGTATGGCCACGTTTAATAAGCTCTTCTTTTAACGGGCCGTAGTTTTCTATTATACCGTTATGGATAATAACTTTTGACTTAGACTCTGAAGTATGCGGGTGAGCGTTGATATCGCTTGGTACACCGTGGGTAGCCCAACGCGTATGTCCTATACCTATAGTGCCGGTTGTGTCTTTATCGCCAATATACTCCTGCAACTCGGCAACCTTACCTTTCTTTTTATATAGATTCAGTTCGCCGGTATCATTAATTAATGAAATGCCTGAACTATCGTAGCCCCTGTATTCTAAGCGCTGCAAGCCTTTAATTAAAATTGGCGAGGCTTGTTTGGGTCCGATGTAAGCAACTATGCCACACATAATATGTTAAATTTTAGTATAAATAATACGGAGCCTCACTTTACGGTTTGCTGAGTTAGAAAGCACTACCCTATCGGCCAGATAGCCACCAAGGCCGCTTACTATGTACAGTCCTTTGTTTTGTTTCAGTCTCCTGTTAATTAAGTCGCTAATATGCAACGAAATCCTAAATTTATATTCTTTTGCATCAGAATTGTATGCCCCACCATAAAAAAATTGTGAAACATCTGTTAAATCCCTGATATTTGCGTTAGGGGCATTTTCAAGCACTGCATATTTAGCAGCCGTATCGGGCATTACCACAATCAAATTATCGGCCAGCGGGTAAGCGTAGCTGTAGCCACTTTCATCAACGGGAATAATAAGTTCGGCTTTATTGATTACATATGTTGCTGCAGTATCGCTAAACTCAGGCAGCAGTTGAAAATCGGGCAACTCAACCTTGGTTTTAACACCACCCAAACCCTGAATATATACCCTGTAGGCATTGTAGCCACCGTATTTCATATCCTGTTCAAGCTGGGTATTTTTATAGTTGTGCTGGTAGATATTCAGCTTACGGGTAGCACTGTTGGCATAAAAGTCGAAAAAATCAAAAGGATTTTCAGCATTATTGGTGCTGTTATGGTAGAAAACCCTGATACGGCATTTGGTATTGGTAAGGCTTGCTACATCAAAACGCAAAATAGCACCTTCGCCTGTTTTCTGAAAAGCGCCATTATCAGCTACTACATATAAACCCCTAAAGTAATTGTACCACGATGTACCGTCTACTAAATTAGCTGCAGTAGCATTTTGAAAAACAGACTTTGCGTTATCGTTTAACTTAATGCGCAACTGTGGATTTTCGGTAGTAACGAGTGTATCCTTTTTCCAGGAAAAGCCTGATGTGTTATTTGGTATAACAGACTTTTCGCCCAACAAGGTAGGTTTGTATTGTACGTTGTAGTTAGAATAGTAGGTTGTATTGGTATCGGCCAGGATATCTTCGTTAAGCTCGTACACCTTAAAGTTCTGCGCGCCTTTCCATTTGCTGATATCACCATAAAAGGGTTTAGATGCTGTATATTCCAGTGAAAGGATTACAGAGTCGATAACCGCAGCATCGCCAAAAGTAAAACTAGCTTTGCTGGGGGCAAACTGTGCCGCAAAGTTGGCCTGTACTTTACCAAATATAGGGTCTACATAGCTACCCAACAGCAAAGCGGGCAGGCTGGTGCCTTTTAAAAACACGGGAAAAGAATCTTCTCGCACGGTTTTACAACGCACATCAGCCTCGTAGGTATACATACCTAACTGGTCTTCACCGGGTATCAAATCAGAGCCAATATCAGTCTCATCAGCTTTACACGAGAATAACAATGCCGCTATTAAAAGCAGTGCAAAAGAATAAATGGAAGGGGTTTTCATCCTTCTTATAACGTTAGATGGTGAGAGTTATTTTATAAGCCGGCATTACGCCATGACGGACTCGTCTACCAATACCTCATCATAGAAAGTATTGTAGGCGTCGATATATTCGCTCTCGTTTTTATAGTCAAGCATTGGTTTACCCGATGCTTTAAGGTATTTCTTAACGTCGGCACCAATATTTTCATCGCCAATAATAATACCATCGGCGTGGTCTATAGCCAGTTTGGTAAGGGCAAAGTGTGTAGGGTCTTTTGCAACGGCTACGTCTTTTTCGCCAATACCTTCAAGTTTTAGTTTCTTAGCAAAGTCTTTATTCAGGCTGCCCTCAAACTGGTCGTTGTAAATAGAGTACACAACTTTAGTATCGGCAAACATCGGATCGTCTTTAAACGCTTTTTTGATGTATACGGCCATAAGGGCGGTAAACCAACCATGGCAATGGATAACATCGGGCTGCCAGCCAAGTTTTTTTACCGTTTCTAAAACGCCACGGTTAAAGAAAATGCTACGCTCGTCGTTATCAGCAAACAGGTTACCATCTTTATCGGTAAGAATTGATTTGCGGTTGAAATATTCTTCGTTATCGATAAAATACACCTGCATACGGGCAGCTTGTATAGAAGCTACTTTAATAATCAGGGGTTGGTCGGTATCGTTAATTATAATGTTGATGCCTGAAAGGCGGATAACTTCGTGTAATTGGTTGCGGCGCTCATTAACCACACCGTAGCGTGGCATAAAGGTGCGTATTTCGCGTCCTTTTTCTTGTATGCCTTGGGGTAATTTGCGAGATATTTTAGATATATATGTTTCGTCTAAGTACGGAGTGATTTCTTGTGATACGAATAGGACCTTTGCTTTTTTCATGTTTCTCGACTAATGTGTAAGTTAAAACCAGAATATGTAACAAAGTTACGAAATATTCTAGTGAAATTCAAGTGATGTTGCAACATCAGACACTTAATTATTTGAAATTAAGTAAATTAAGCTTTTTTAAGCCTAATTTTCAGCTGTTTTTTTAAGCTTTTTGTCTGTAACGTTCTCATTCTTATTAGCAAGCTGCCCGCAGGCTGCATCAATATCTTTGCCCCTGCTACGGCGCACGCTAATCATAATTCCGCGGTTGCGCACATAGGCTGCAAAGGCGTTAATTTTATCATCGTCGGCTTTTTGAAACTCGCCATCGTCGATAGGGTTATACTCTATAACATTGACTTTGCAGGGAATGTGTTTGCAAAAAGCAACCAGCTCTTTAGCATCTTCAATAGTATCATTAAAATCTTTAAAAATAATGTACTCGTAAGTAACAGCCAACTTGGTTTTGCTGTAGTAATACTTCAATGCATCGGCCAGTGCTTCCAGCGCGTTATGCTCGTTAATAGGCATAATATGGTTGCGCTTTACATCGTTGGCGGCATGTAAGGAAAGTGCCAGGTTAAACTTAGCCCCGTCATCACCCAGCTTCATTATCATTTTAGCAATGCCCGCAGTAGAAACCGTAATGCGGCTTGGCGACATACCCAACCCTTCGGGTGAGGTAATCTTTTCTACCGATGCCAAAACGTTTTTGTAGTTAAGCAGCGGTTCGCCCATGCCCATATACACAATGTTGGTAAGGGGCTGGTTGTAGTTATCCATTGCCTGGTTGCGGATAAGCACTACCTGGTCGTAAATCTCATCGGCATTCAGGTTGCGTAGGCGCTCTAAACGGCCGGTTGCACAAAACTTACAGGTAAGGCTACAGCCCACCTGGCTGCTGATGCAGGCCGTCATGCGTTTTTCGGTAGGTATTAGCACCCCCTCAACAATATGGCTGTCGTATAAGCGAAAAGCGTCTTTAATGGTCCTGTCGCTGCTAATTTGCTGCGATGCTACCTCAACTGCATTAATAGTAAAATTATCAATAAGGTGCTGGCGCAGCGAGGCAGGCAGGTTGCTCATCTCATCAAACGTGGTGGCAGATTTTTGCCACAACCACTCGTACACCTGTTTGGCGCGGAATGGCTTCTCGTTCATAGAAACAAAGTACTCCTTTATCTCGTTGAGCGTTAGTGCCCGTATATCCTTTTTTGCAGCAATCACGGTGCAAAGGTAGGCATTTTTACCGACATAGAGGAGCGAGGAGAGGTGAGTGAGGAGGGTAATCAGTTTACCAAAACATTATGAATTTTGAATTCTGCATTTTGAATTCATTTTGCTGGCAACTGAAAGCTATATTTGCGATATGAAAAAACTGCTTTTTACCCCCGGCCCGTTAACTACTTCTGATACTGTTAAACAGGCAATGTTAGAAGATGTAGGATCGCGCGATAAGGCCTTTATTGAGGCTGTGAAATATATACGTAGCGAGATGTTGACGCTTGCAGGGGTAAACAAAGAGGAAGGTTATGAAACTACCATTATTCAGGGCAGCGGCACCTTTGGTATAGAGAGTGTAATAAGCAGCGCAGTGGGTGTTAACGATACCCTGCTGGTATTAGCCAACGGAGCCTACGGAGAGCGTATTGTTAAAATAGCCCAAATACATAAAATCAATCACCTGGTGCTTAGGTTTGATGAGGACCAAATAGTAGACCCTGAAACTACGGCAGCGTTTATTGCCGAGCATCCCGAGGTTACGCACGTAGCCTGCATACACAGCGAAACTACCACAGGTTTATTCAACCCGATAAATGAGATTGGCGCGGTGTGCAAATCGGCGGGTAAGGTGTTTATTGTTGATGCCATGAGCAGCTTTGGCGGTGTGCAGATGGATATCAAAGGCTGGAATATCGATTATATGGTATCATCATCTAACAAGTGCATAGAGGGTGTTCCGGGGTTTGCTTTTGCTGTTATAAAGCGCAGCGAACTGGAGAAATGCAAGGGGCAGGCGCGTAGCCTTACGCTTGATTTATATGAGCAGTGGTATGGCCTTGAAACAACTGGGCAGTTCCGCTTTACCCCTCCTACCCTAAGCCTTATGGCTTTTCGCCAGGCGATGGAAGAGCTGAAACAGGAAGGCGGCATAGCCGCCAGAGAAGCACGCTACCAACAAAACAAACAGGTGCTTGATGCGGGTATGTTGAAACTGGGCTTTCAATTTTACCTGAAACATGATATACAGGGGCATATTATTACTTCCTTCTTATACCCTACCGATAGCAACTTTAACTTTGAGCGTTTTTACAGCAAACTTAGCGAGCGTGGGTTTGTTATCTACCCCGGTAAATTGAGCAAAGCCGATGCGTTCCGTATTGGTAACATAGGCCAGATTTTCCCGACTGATGTAGAGGCTTTGTTAAAAGCTGTAGAGGAAATTCTTGCCGAAGAAAATGTAGTACTGGCTGAGGCTGGTGCGTAGTTGTCTGAACCGCAGATTAATAATGACTATACTGATTTAAGGATTTCCTTAAGCTATTCTCCATTTTTAGTTTT
>JAIXUZ010000334.1 GCA_027483285.1 Bacteroidota bacterium | reverse complement strand
GCCAGCGGAAGTACGTCTACTATCTCGCCACACACACATTCGTTTCGCTCTGCCAGGGTTTTAAGTATTGCAATGCGTCCCGGGTGACCCATTACCCTTGCAAATTCAGCCAGTTGAACATCATCGGCTTCAAATTCCTGCTTATTTATAGTTGCCATAGTGCTTAATATATTTCATCGCAAATATACGATTAATATTCAATCGTACAAATACGATAGAATATTTTTTTAACTTTTCAAACTCCCCTCATTTTTAAGGAGGGGTGGCGCAACGCGCCAGGGTGGTTACTTGTGAAACCCGCTGGGTTGTAGTAAAATTTCAACTTTCATCGCCTTTCCCTCACCCGCCGAATCCAACTTTGTTGTCTCCGGCACCCTCTCCCGCCGGGAGAGGGTAGACTCGCGCTTTAGCGTGAGGATGGGTGAGGGCAAAACCCTCTCTGTTGTAATAAAATTTTGACTTTTCAGTAGGCAAATTTTTAGTTTTTCACTTTTCGTTTTTAGTTTATTACAAAGGTACAACCCCAACACCCCCTTTGTCAATCAAAAGTTCCCGACAAAACATCAAATCTGTTCCAACCCTGTCAGCTAAAACCTCTTACATTTGAACCATGCTAAAACGGCTGTTTTTTATAGGATTTGTTTTGTCTTGCTTAATAAGTAAAGCGCAAAACCTTGTGCCCAATTATTCTTTTGAGCAATTGTATAGTTGTCCATTATCAACTTGTTTATACGATACAACAATTATAAAATGGTTTCAACCTACAAATGGAACCTCAGACGTTTTTAATTCATGTGCGGATATTGCAAGTGGAAAAAGTGTTCCTTCAAATTTTTTTGGGTTTCAATATGCACAAGACGGTGGAGGTTATTCAGGAATATTTTTATATGCTCCAAGTTTTCCAAATTATAGAGAATATATAGCCGTAGAATTATCAGATACTTTAAAATTTGCAGTTAATTACTGCATTAAATTCTATGTGTCACTATCAGAACAATACCCTAAGAATATAAGCAGTATTGGAGTTTATTTTTCTCCTGATAGCATTCATCAAAATAATGATAAAGTACTTCAAGTACTACCACAATTTGAAAATTTTAATGGCAACTTTATAAGTGATACAACTTCATGGCTGCTAATTAAGGGCAATTATATAGCATCAGGGGGTGAGAAATATATTTATATAGGAAATTTTAGAAATGACGCGAATACGGTTGTAGATGCTAATTCTGCTGGTGGTCGCACATACGTATACATGGATAACGTTCAGGTATATGAGTGTGATAGTTTAATAGGGATAAAAGAAAACCCATTAGAAAAGACTAAAATATATCCCAACCCCGCACAAGACTTTGTAAGCATAGAACTCCCTAAAAACTACACGCAAGCAAGACTTAGTATTTACAATCTTACAGGGCAACTACTATCTCAAAAGCAAATAACCCAAGCTAACCAACAAATACCCATTTCAGAGCTTGGTAATGGTGTGTATATCTTTGTTATCCAAAATGGGGATAAGGTTATAGGCAGGCAGAGGGTGGTGGTATTTAAGTAACTAGCCGTACCCCCTCCAAACCTCATTTCATTCGGTTTTTCCTCCCCCTACTTGTAGGGGGAGGTGTCCGACAACGGAGGACGGAGGGGGTACGAAAGGGGCGAGGCATGCTAAAAATCCCTCCCCTCGCTACGCGAGGTACTCCCTTTAAAAGGGAGAGTTGTTTCCAAAGTATTTACGTGCGGTGGGCAGTCCACGCTTTTTAATCCTTTGTCCGCATAGCGGATAGCAAACCGTCCTTTGTTTCGCAACGGGCACCTGCAAGGTAAGTGAGCGTCCCACGCCAAAGCGTGGGGCAAACGCGCGCTGTTTGAGTCCGAAGGACGAGTTTGCGCGGTTTAGCTCACAACCCGTAGCAGGTCGTTAAGAAACAGTAGACGGCAGTTTTCTTTGTTTCGTTTCTTTTGCTGCCAAAAGAAATGAAAACCGTCGGTAGACAATGGTGTCTTGAATTTTGATCAAGCAAACGAAGTTCATTCGTACCCATAAAAAGTAATAAAAGAATGCCCTTCGCAAAGGAGTGCGGGCCGCATAGGCCAATGACCAAATTAAAGTCCCCCCTCTCACTTTAGGAGAGGGGGTTAGGGGGTGAGGTAAATTAGGAAGAGGTAATTTAGTTTTACACACCTCCCCGTTCAATAACTCCAACCCCAACCCGCCAAAAACCCCTACCACCAAACTACATTTGTAGCACAAACACACAACAATGATTAAAATTGGCGTTATTGGCGCAGGGCATTTAGGTAACATCCATATCAAGCTGTTAAAAGAGGTTCCGCAGTTTCAGCTAACCGGCTTTTACGATACCGACGATGAACAGGCCGCGAAGATTGAAAAGGAGTATGGCATAAAACGCTTTAACAGTGCCGATGAGTTGATTTTTGTAAACGATGCCGTAGATATTGTTACCCCAACCCTATACCATGCCGACTATGCCGTAAGGGCCCTTACCCAGTTTAAGCATGTGTTTGTTGAGAAGCCGTTAACAGAGAATGTAGACGAGGCCAAACACCTGGAAAAACTAACCCACGAATCGAATGTGAAGCTACAGGTAGGCCACGTAGAGCGTTTCAACCCCGCTTTTATAGCCGCCCAGCCGTTTATAGATAGTCCTATGTTTATTGAAACCCATCGCCTGGCAGAGTTTAACCCACGGGGTACGGATGTTTCGGTGGTGTTGGATTTAATGATACACGATATAGATATTGTCCTAAGCTGCGTAAAGAGTAACGTGCGCAAAATAAGCGCCAGCGGGGTAGCCGTAGTTAGCGATACCCCCGATATTGCCAATGCCCGCCTGGAGTTTGATAATGGCTGTGTGGCCAACCTTACCGCCAGCCGCATATCATTAAAAAAGATGCGCAAAACCCGCATGTTCCAGCGCAACGCCTACGTAGCAGTCGATTTTTTGGAGAAGACTACCGAGATTGTCCGCCTGAAAGACCTGCCTGCCAAGCCCGAAGACCCTTTTGCACTCGCGGTAGAAACGCAGGGCGGCAAGGGCTGGAAACAGATTTATTTTGAAAACCCCGAGATTGTAGACAGCAACGCCATAAAGGCCGAGCTGGAAAGTTTTGCAAATAGTATAATTAACGATGTGCCCACTACTGTAAGCGTTCACGATGGTTTGGCAGCCCTGCAGGTAGCCCAGCAGGTAATAGAACGCATACAAATGAACCAGCCTTTGTAACTTAGCGCAATAATTTGTGATATTTTGCGTTAATACTATCATGGTGATTAGACGATACTTAGTACCTGTACTTTTTACAATTGCTGCAGCGGCCCTTTTTACCGCCTGCAAAAAAGAGATACCCAACGGCGGTATCCCCGCCTATATCCAGATAGACACCATAAAGGTTACGTCTAATGCTAACCAGGGCTCTGCCAGCCACAACGTTACCGATACCTGGATTTTTGTAGACAACGAACCGCTCGGCGCTTTTCAGCTGCCCTGCAAAATACCAGTGCTGAAAGAGGGTAAACATACTATACTAGTGCGTGCAGGTATTAAAATGAATGGCATTTCGGCTACTCGTGTGCCATACCCTTTTTACCAGTTTTACCAGGTTGATACCAGGCTTGCTAAAGATAGTATTACGGTTGTAAGTCCTACCGTTACGTACTTTCCTGATATTATTTTTCCTTACATAGAAGACTTTACCAGTGGCGGCGTGTCTCTTATACCCGACCCTGTTAAGAGCGATACTGATATTATTCGTCTTACCTCAGGTCCCGATTTATTACAAGGCCCATGCGGTGCTATTTATATGCCACCTGGTAAGGTTGATACGGTTCTTTACTATATGAACAGTGATGTTGAATTACTTGGTGGAGGTACCACCACCTACCTTGAATTGGACTATAAAAATAATCACCCGTTTGTTATGGGCTTGTATGTAAACAACCCAACCAGCGTGGTGCAAAAGCAGTTGTTTCAGTTTAACAACAGCGACAATTGGAATAAAATCTACATCAACCTTACAGATTATGTAAGTGCTGAAAACAGCGCCTTAGACTTTAAACTGTTTTTTGGCGCGCTAAAAACAGGCGAGGACACTACCAAAGACGTTAAGATATTTTTAGACAATATTAAACTGGTACACAACTAATGAACAAACGTATCCAAACCGCCAAATATGTAGCAGCTGACACAGTGGCTGCCGTAACGGCGTGGACTATGTTTTTTTCTTACCGCAAGGTGTATGTTGAGCAGGTTTTGCCCAACCAGTTTAAAACTTATTTAGACGACCAGAACTATTTTGCCGGGGCTATATTGGTACCTTTATTCTGGCTGGCGCTGTATGCCATTATGGGCTATTACAGCAATATTTTCCGCCGCTCCCGTATTGGCGAAGTTGGCCAAACTTTTGCCCATACCCTTATAGGTACCGTGGTGTTGTTTTTTGCCATTGTGTTAGATGATGATGTACCACGCTACACCAACTACTACCAGCTGGCTGGTACTTTATTTATAAGTCATTACCTGCTTACGCTTATATTTAGGTTGATACTTACTACCCGCACTAACCACCGCATCCACCGCCGCATTATAGGGTTTAACACCCTGCTTATTGGGGGTGATGATAAGGCCAAAGAGATTTACGACGAGATTGAAAGCCAGAAAAAATCGAGCGGAAACAGGTTTGTAGGCTATGTTAACGGCAGCAGTCCCGAGGCGCACATAATGGATAACCATGTGCCTCGCCTGGGCGAGTTTAGCAACATTAAAAACATTATTGCCGCCCAAAATGTAGAGGAGGTTATTATTGCCATTGAGAGTAACGAGCACCACCATATAGAGCGCATTATTGCCGATTTGGAAGAGACCGATGTTCTTATCAAAATCATCCCCGACACGGCAGGCCTTTTATCGGGCCAGGTAAAAATGACGGCTATTTTCGGAGCCCCGTTAATAGAGGTATCGTCGCACCTTATGCCCGTATGGCAGCAAACCCTTAAGCGGATATTCGACATTGTAGTGTCCATTATCTTCTTTACCATCTTCTCGCCAGTATACCTTATTACTGCGGCTATTGTATGGTCAACCTCTAAGGGCCCCATAATCTACAAACAACACCGCGTAGGCAAACATGGCAGGGTGTTTAATATTTACAAGTTCCGCTCTATGCATACCAATGCCGAGAATGGAACACCCATGCTATCGAGCACCGATGATAGCCGCATAACGCCGTTTGGTAAGTTTATGCGCAAAACAAGGCTCGATGAGATTCCCCAGTTTTACAACGTTTTAAAGGGCGAAATGTCTATTGTAGGCCCACGCCCCGAGCGTCAGTTTTATATTGATAAGATAGTAGACAAAGCCCCGCATTACCGCTTTTTGCTTAAGGTGCAGCCGGGCATTACATCGTGGGGGCAGGTAAAATATGGCTATGCCGAGAATGTAGACCAAATGGTAGAGCGTTTAAAATACGATATCCTCTACATCGAAAACATGAGCCTGGCCCTCGATTTTAAGATTATGATTTACACCGTGCTTACCGTACTAAAGGGTAGCGGTAAATAACTAGCACCTAAACCCTGGCACCCAGCAGCTATTTCCGAAGAAAATCCTTAAACCACAAACCGCTATCTTTAATAATGCGTTTTTGGGTTGTAAAGTCGGTATACACAAGGCCAAAGCGTGGGCGTGTACCTTCGGCCCACTCAAAGTTGTCCATCAATGTCCAGCAATAATAGCCTGTCACATTAACACCGTCTTTTTTGGCACGCAAAACCTGGGCTAAATAGTCCTGATAAAATTTGGTGCGCTTATCATCGTGTACACGGCCATCCACTAAGGTATCAGTAAATGCAGCGCCGTTTTCTGTAACAATTATCCTTTTAATGCCGGGGTAGGCGGCAAACTTTTTCAGTACATTGTAAATACCTTCGGGGTAAACCTCCCAGTTCATATCGGTTATCTCAATGTTCTCTATAGGCTTTTTATCTGCCGGTATTTGCCATGCCCACATAACAGGGGGGAAAATGGAAGCTTTAACCAGTTCGCGGGTATAGTTTTGTATGCCAATAAAGTCAAAATCAAACTTCAGTTTCTCTTCATCGCCAGGCTCAAAATGCTTTTTAATACCTTTAAAACCGGGCAATGTATCCGTAGGGTAACCCATACCTAACACAGGTTCTATAAAAAAGCGGTTTAGCAAGGCATCAACCCTGGCCGCTGCGTGCTGGTGCTTTGGCTTTTCTTTCAGCGGGTCAATATCAGAACACGAGAAGGTAGTCCCTACATTGGCACCCGGTACATTAGCGCGTATTATACGTCCGCCCTCTGCCTGCGATAGCGCCGTATGGTGCGCCGCACGAAGGAACTTTCCAACACTCTTTTTTCCCGGGGCATGCATACCTATCATGTGGCCAAGGGCAGTATAGGCTAGGGGCTCATTAAGCACCATCCAGTTTTTTACTTTGCTGCCATATTCTTTGGTAACCATGTTGGCATACTCGCAAAACGCGGTATAGGTATTACGGTTTGGCCAGCCGCCTTTGTCTTGTAGGGCCTGTGGCAAATCCCAGTGATATAAGGTTATCCAGGGCTGCACGCCAACCTGCAGGCAGTAATCAATTACATTGTGGTAAAATTCTATACCTTTTTTATTTACCTCGCCGGTGCCATTAGGCAGCACCCTGCTCCACGCTATTGAGAATCTGAACACATCCATGTTCATCTCCTTTATCAGGTCAATATCGCTTTTGTAAGTATGATAAAAGTCGCAGGCTACATCGCCTGTTTCTTTGGTTTTAATCTTGCCCTTGGTATGGCTAAAGGTGTCCCATATAGATGGGCCTTTGCCGTCAACATTCCATGCCCCCTCTATCTGGTAGGCTGCTGTAGCCACTCCCCACAAAAAATCATCGCCAAAGTCGCCCCTGGTATAGCCGGGGCCTGCGATGTCCCGCATAAAATTTTGTTTGGCAAAAGCGGGTAAAACGGTAAGGCCTGCAGTAGTCAGTGCCAGGGTACGTAAAAGGTCGCGACGTTGCATAATGTATTGAAGGTGTATATACTTGCAATTTTAGTAATAAAACACCACCTGCAACACTCTTTATTTATTTTTAATACAAATTATACTGTCGCTGTATGTTAAATTTTCATTAGCTTACACACTTATATATTTTAAACTATCTTTGCACCCCGCCAAAACTGCGGTTTATGTTTGTAGTTAAACTAAAAGATAAGCACTTTAAACGTTTCCTCCCTTCGGATGATATCGAGCGCGCAGTAAATTTTATCGGCGATAAAATGAACAGCGATTTTGCAGGTAAAAAACCATTGTTCATTTCGGTGCTTAACGGTTCGTTCCTTTTTGCTGCCGATTTAATGAAAACACTAACGATTGATTGCGAGATAACATTTGTTAAACTGGCATCGTATCAAGGTACACAAACAACTGGTAAGGTACGCACCCTTATTGGGTTTGATGAGGAAATAACCAACCGTACGGTTGTTATTTTAGAAGATATTGTAGATACCGGTAACACTTTGGAGGTTTTAGTGGCACGTTTAAAAGAGCTGAACCCACTTGAAATTAAAGTAGCTGCGTTGCTATATAAACCCGAAGCCTATACTAAAGATATTCCGGTAGATTATGTTGGATTTAAAGTGGGTAATGATTTTTTAGTGGGGTACGGATTAGATTATGATGGTTTAGGCCGTAACCTGCGTGATATTTATAAATTAGAAGAGTAGCTCAGTAAATGGAAAAGAAGTTAAATATCGTTCTTTTTGGCCCTCCGGGTGCAGGCAAAGGTACCCAGTCGGCTATGCTTATTGAAAAGTATAAGCTTATCCACCTTTCTACCGGCGATATTTTGCGTGGCGAAATTGCTGCTGGCACTAAGCTAGGTTTAGAGGCAAAAGGCCTTATCGATAAAGGTTTGTTAGTGCCAGATACTGTTGTTATCGGCATGATTGAAAATAAGCTTGATAACAATACAGATTCCAAAGGCTTTATTTTTGATGGCTTTCCGCGCACTGTTGCCCAGGCCCGTGCGTTAGATAAGTTGCTGGCCGACCGCAGCACCGGTATCACCGTAATGCTTGCTTTAGAGGTTGACGATGAGGAACTGATGACACGCCTGCTTAGCCGTGGTAAAATGTCGGGCCGTACCGATGATCAGGATCCAACCATTATCGAAAACCGCATAAAAGAATACAATAACAAAACCGCACCGTTAAAAGATTACTACCGCGAGCAAAATAAACTACGCGTTATTAATGGTGTTGGTTCTATTGATGATATTTTCAATACCCTGTGCTC
>JAIXUZ010000435.1 GCA_027483285.1 Bacteroidota bacterium | reverse complement strand
TTCAATTTAAACCCTTTGCGCGTAAACGGGCAAAGCAAGGTTATTTTATTGTTGAATGATGGCAAACAAATAGAGTTTAATTATTTCCCATTTATAAGTATTGATTAATCATGAAAAGTAAAATTACTCTGATGCTGCTTTTTGCAGCCCTTGGCTTTTGGGCCAAAGCACAAGAAAGCCATGGCGGCACGCCACCCAGCTTTATTTTTGCTAACCAATTAGATAAGGCCGTTTCGTTTGTAGAAATGCCATTGGTAAACGTTGACGCGCTTTTGAAAGAAGACAGCCTTAACGTGGGTAAAAATATACCCTACCGTTTTGGTTACAACCACATGGTTAACCTAAATACTGAAAACTCGGGCACATGGACAACCCTTAAAAAAGGCGACAGGGTATGGCGTTTGGGCATTAAATGCCCCGAGGCTTACTCTATAAACATAGCCTTAGATAAATTTATTATACCCGAGGGCGCGCAGCTGTTTGTTTACAGTGCCGACCGTAAATATATACTGGGCTCATTTACATCGGCCAACGTGCAGGACCACGGCGAACTGGGTGTTGACCTTGTTCCGGGCGAAGAAAGCATTATTGAATATTACGAGCCTGCAAAGCCTGCATTTAAAGGCCAGGTAAGCATTTTCCGAGTTACACATGCATACCGCGATGCATTTAAAATTGCTAAAAACTTTGGCGATGCCGGCAACTGCCACAACAACGTAATATGCCCTATATCAGCTGGTTGGCAAGACCAAATAAGCTCTGTTATTGTTACCGTAACAGGAGGTAACGGTTTTTGTAGCGCGGCAGCTATAAACAATGCCAATAACGATGCTACCCCTTACGTACTAGGAGCCTACCATTGCGGCACCAACGCTAATACATGGGTATTCCGTTTTAACTACAACAGCCCTACCTGCACCCCTTCGGCAAACGGCCCTACTAACCAATCAATATCAGGTGCAACACTTAGGGCGAGTGCATCAGCATCAGACTTTACACTATTTCAGCTAAACCAAAGCATACCGCAAAACTACAATGTATGTTTTTCAGGCTGGAGCAGGTCTAACATAGCACCAACATCGGGTGCTAGTATACACCACCCCAGCGGCGACGTTAAGAAAATATCATTTATTACCCAAACCTTCGACTCTACCCAGTGGACAGGCAACGGTGTTAAAAACCATTGGTTTGTGCAGTGGAGCAGCGGTGTTACCGAGGGGGGCTCGTCAGGCTCGCCTTTGTTCGACCAAAACAAACGCATAGTAGGCCAGTTGCATGGTGGTGCATCATACTGCGGTGCACCTACAGGCTCGTTAAATGATGAGTACGGTAAGTTATTCTACTCTTGGAATAAAAACGGCAATGGCCCTACTACCCAGCTAAAAACCTGGTTAGACCCTAACAATACCGGCGTTGTTACTGTTGATGCTTATTGCCCGGGCCAGGTTCAGTTACCAGCAAACGAAGCTGAAGTTTTAGGCCTTGTATTGCCTGCTAATAACTCGTGTGCAACTACCGCCATTCCCGGTTTAATTGTTACAAACGGTGGCACTGCCGCCATTACAGCAATGTCTATCAATTGGGTGTTTGATGGTGGAACACAACAAAATACTACATGGACAGGCAGCATTGCCCCCGGAGCTACAGATACTATTTGGCTACCCCAAATTACCTATGCTACTGGTGCACACACCTACAACGCTGTTGTAGCCACGGTAAACAATGTGGTAGACGCCGACAATACTAACAACACAGCTACCGGTAACTTTAACTCTAACACAGGCAATACCTATACACTTAACCTTACCGGCGATGATTACGGCAACGAAACATCGGCCTATATTATATCTTTACAAGGCGATACCCTGTTAGCGGTAGATACTGGTATGGTAGCCAACAACACCACTACTGCATTTAGCGTTTGCCTGCCCGATGGTTGCTATCAACTAATAGTTAATGATGCGTATGGCGACGGCATGTGCTGTTCTGTTGGCGATGGCTCTTACCAATTAGTAAACCCACAAAGCAATACCGTTACTCAGGGCGGACAGTTTGGCAGCACCATATCATACTACTTCTGTACTACACCTGCTGTAAACAACGCCGCTGTAACTAATATAGCTGCCCCGGCAGGTTTATATTGCGATAATAAAGTAGACCCCACTTTTACTATAGAAAATCAAGGCAGCGCCACGCTTACAACCCTTACCATTAAATACAGGGTAGACAATGGCACATTACTAACCTACGCATGGACCGGCAGCTTAGCTCCAAATCAAGCTACTACCATCAACTTAACACAGTTAACCCTTACCCCGGGCAACCACATATTTACCGTATACAGCATATTACCAAACGGCCAGGCCGATGAACTGCCTCAAAATGACACATTGGTAAGCAGCTATAATTATACCCAAGGCACATTGGTAACACTAAGCCTTACTACTGATGATTACCCTGCCGAAACAGCCTGGACCCTAAGCAATAATCCCGGAGCTGTAGTTTACCAAAGTACAGACCCTAATGGCTATTTTGTTGCCACTGATTATAGCATCCCATTCTGTTTAGCTGATGGTTGCTACCGCTTTATAATAACAGATACTGAAGGCGATGGCATTTGCTGCGATTTCGGCAATGGTGCATTTACCGTTACAGGCCCTGAAAGCACCGTATTTGGTAGCGGTGGGCAGTTTGGCTCTTCAGACACTGTAGACTTTTGCTTACCACTGGTGGGTATAACAGAAAACACAGCGCCTAAGTTTACCGTATACCCTAACCCGGTAGCCGGAGAGTTATTTATTTTAATGGGCAACACTGTTAACGACGACCTTATTGTTGATCTTATAAACGTACAAGGGCAGGTAGTGCAGTCTACCCATATACAAAATACGCCTTTGGCTAAACTAAATGTTAGTGGCAATGCTGCTGGCATTTATTTAGTGCGCGTATATGGCCAAAATACAAAGCCCGCAGCTACAACAATTCTTATCAAAAATTAATCATTTCAATATAGTGATTAAAAAAGGGGCGGTTTTTAACCGCCCCTTTTTTGTTGTACCAACAACTAATATAACCACCTACTTGTCAAATACTTAAAACAATATGATACAAATCATTTGTATACTAACTAAAGTATACGAAACTTGCATTGTAATAAACATATAACAACATGAGAAAGATTGTACTTCCTATCTTACTGGTAGCGGGTATTGCGGGGGCAAAAGCACAGGTAAACATTGAAAACCAAGCCATCTCAAACGCGGGAGCGTATTATAGTGGTGGTTGGGGATCTTTGCAGGTTAATATTGCAGGCGAGCCTGTAATTGAAACCATTAGCGGTGGCAACACCTTTTTTACCCAAGGCTTTGAGCAACCTCAATTAAAAGGAGTTGGCATTATTAGTTTACCAGCCAACGCCCCCAGCATTAACCTCTACCCTAACCCTGCAAGCAATGAGGTAAACATTGCTTTTAACCTTCCTAATGCCGGTAAGTTAGCATTCCGCCTGTTTGATATGGCTGGGCGCGAAATTGGCGGTTATGTAAAGGAAACCCAAAACGGCCAACAAACCGAGGTGATGAACCTTGACAATGTTAGCCAGGGCCTTTACATGCTAAACATTGTATTTGATGCTGCCGACAACACAAAATCTTTTAGTGTAGTAAAACGTATCGAAGTAATTAAGTAAACAGTACCCACACATCTATCTAACCAACACATTAACATGAAAACATTAACAAAAACGTTAAAAGCGTTTGTTGTAGTAATGCTATTGGCATTATCAGTAAGTGCCCAGGCACCGCAAAAATTCAACTATCAGGCTATTGCGCGCAATAATACAGGTGTAGAACTTGTAAACCAGACAGTAGGCATACGTATAAGCATACTGGATGGCGGCCCTAACGGAGCACTAGTATACCAGGAAACACAAACTAAAACCACCAACAACTTTGGCCTTTTTACCCTTGAGATAGGCAGCGGTACCGTAGTTAGCGGCACCTTTGCAACTATTGGCTGGGGCAGCGGCGATAAATACATTAAAACAGAAATTGACCCTGCTGGCGGCACAAACTACACTGTAGCAGGCAACAGCCAACTACTAAGCGTACCTTATGCATTGTATGCTAACCAGGCTGCAAGTGGCTCTCAAGGCCCACAAGGACCGGCAGGCCCTGCAGGTGCTCAAGGCCCGGCAGGTGCACAAGGCCCGGCAGGCGCACAAGGCCCTGCAGGACCAACAGGCCCCGGCGGTGGTAATACAGGCCCGGCAGGCCCAACAGGCCCAACAGGTACAGGTGTAGCCGGCCCAACAGGTCCAACAGGCACAGGTGCACAAGGTCCACAAGGCCCTGTAGGTGCGCAAGGCGCACAAGGCCCTGCCGGTCCTGCAGGTGCTCAAGGCCCTGCTGGCCCAGCCGGCCCAACAGGTGCAGCCAATGCTAACGGTACATTAAACTATGTATCTAAATTTACTGCTGCTACAACATTAGGCAACTCTCAAATTTTTGATAATGGCACAAATATAGGTTTAGGCACTACCACTCCACAGCATAAACTTACCTGCTATAATGCATCTGCCTTTTACACTCAGATTTTTCAAACAGCTACTACTGGAGTTAATTTTGGCGATGGTTTTATGATAGGTTTAGATGATGTAAATGGTGCAGGGCTTATTTGGAACTGGGAAGCTCAACCCATATTTTTTGGAACCAATGGTACAGAAAGAATGCATATTGATGCTACAGGTAATGTTGGCATTGGAACAACAACCCCAACCGCTGTTTTACATACTTTTGGGTCTGTTCGCCACGAAGGCTTAACAGGCGCAGGCAACTTATTAGGTGTTGATGCTAACGGCAACGTTACTAAAGTAGCCCCTGCTATTTACAATTCTTCCGGCAACTGCGTTACACCTCCAACTTCTGGCACATACGCTTTCTGCGGCCCTACAGTATCAGTTGTTGTTAACTCAACATCAGATGTAATTTACTTTACAGGTAACATCGCTATGGGTTCTATAAATGCCGGCGGTGCAAACAACTTAAATATTTTCCCGGGCTATACTTTTAATGGTGGAGCCCTTGTACTTGTTGGTGGTGGCTCTTATGGTTTGGCCGTTGCACAAAACACCCGTCATACCTTTGGTACAAGCTATGCCTATACCGGTTTAGCGCCTGGCACCTATGTATTTGGTGTTGGTGCATCAGTTACAACACCTGCTAGCTGGAACAGCAATGAGTATGGCTACGTTACTGCTATTAAGTTCTAGTAGTTAGCTTATTATATTTTTTAAAAGCCCTCTGACGATAAATGTCAGGGGGCTTTTTTGTTAATAGCTTGTCAATATCCGTTTAGTAACCGTTTAGTTAGTTATAAAAAGTATTGCAAAGTATGCGATTTTTTACTATATTTTTGTACTATGGAAGAAGTTGAATCAACCGGGAGAAAAAGAGTAAAGCCACAAGGGAACAAGTTTAATGTACTCCCTAAGATGGATAACCTAAACGGAAAAATCCCCCCACAGGATGTGGAGATGGAGAAAGTAGTTTTGGGTGCCATATTATTAGAGAAAAACGCGCTTACACAGGTTGTAGATATTTTAAAACCTGAAGTATTTTATTCTGCCCAGCACCAGTTAATCTACAATGCCATACAGAGCCTTTTTTCAAGCTCTAACCCTATTGATATTTTAACCGTAACCGCCCAGCTACAAAAAACCGGCGAACTGGTTTCGGCTGGCGGTGCATACTACATATCATCGCTTACCACAAGGGTGGGCTCATCTGCCCACGTTGAGTACCATGCGCGTATTTTATTGCAAAAGCATATACAGCGCTCGCTAATAGCGGTATCAAGCAATATTATTACCGAGGCGTATGAAGATACTACCGACGTTTTTGATTTGTTAGACACTGCCGAAAGCAATATTTTTAAAGTATCAGAAGGCCTTATAGGCAAAGAGATTATACCCATGCAAGCCTTGGTAGGCCAGGCTATTAAAGATGTGGAAGCTGCCAAAAACCATGGTACAGGTATTACAGGTGTAGAGTCGGGCTTTACCAGCTTAGACCGTGTAACATCGGGCTGGCAAAAAAGCGACCTTATTATTTTGGCTGCCCGCCCTGGTATGGGTAAAACCGCATTTGTACTGTCTATGGCGCGTAATGCCGCGGTAGAGTTTAAGCGACCAGTAGCCCTATTCTCGTTAGAGATGGCATCACTACAGTTGGTAAACCGTTTGGTATCTAGCGAGACAGGCATATCAGTAGAAAAAATGAAAAAAGGCACGCTGGAAGACCACGAGTTTGAACAGCTGAATGCCCTAAGCGGTAAGCTTGCCGAAGCCCCTTTGTATATTGACGATACCCCTGCCCTATCGGTTTTCCAGCTACGTGCAAAGGCCCGCCGATTGAAAGCGCAGTTCGATATATCAATGATTATTATTGACTACCTGCAGCTAATGACGGTAGGTGGCGATAACAAAAGCGGTAACCGCGAGCAGGAGATTAGTACCATATCGCGCTCATTAAAGGGTATTGCCAAAGAACTTAACGTGCCGGTAATTGCCCTTTCTCAGCTAAGCCGTGCGGTAGAAACCCGCGGTGGCACCAAACGCCCGCAGCTATCAGACTTACGTGAGTCAGGCGCTATTGAGCAGGATGCCGACATGGTATGCTTTATTTACCGCCCCGATTATTACGGGTTTGATGCAGATGAGTCGGGCAACCCATACCCACAGGGCTTAACAGAGATTATTATTGCCAAGCACAGGAATGGTGCCTTGGAAGATATACCGCTACGCTTTATCGGCGCCCTGTCTAAATTTACCGACCTGGCCCCTAACGAGTATGGCAATATGCCTGCCGGCGATGGTGGTGCAGGTTTTGGCGGAGGACTTAACCCTAGTGTTAGTTTTGATGGCCCGCCTACGGTGGTGTTCCAGTCTAAAATGAATGGCCCCGGCGGCGAGCCTCCTTTTGGTTCATCGCCCATGCCTGGAGAAGAAGCACCATTTTAAACTAAAAGTTAAAAATGAAAAACTTAAAATCCCTCTTTTAACCAAGGGGGATTTTTTTATTGAATTAACGCGCCAAATTGCTCTCGTACATAATACGGTTGGCAATAGAGCGGCCCAGGGTAACCTCATCGGTATACTCCAGTTCATCGCCCACGGGAACGCCACGGGCAATGGTGGTTACTTTTACATCTAACCCACCCAGTTTTTTAAATATATAGAAGTTGGTAGTGTCGCCCTCCATAGTTGCCGAAAGGGCCAAAATGACCTCATTTACGTGGCCTGCGCTAATGCGGCGCATCAGGCTTTCAATATTCAAATCGGCAGGGCCAACACCATCCATAGGCGATATAATGCCGCCTAGCAAATGGTATACTCCCCTAAAACTCATGGTATTTTCAATGGCCATTACATCGCGCAAATTCTCTACCACACAAATAATGGTAGTATCGCGGCGCGTATCAGAGCAAACACCACATAAATCGCCATCGGCAATGTTGTGGCATTGGGTACAAAACTTAATCTCGTTACGCATGCGGGTAAATGCCGATGCAAAATTCTCCACCTCAAAAGGGTCGCGCTTAAGCAGGTTTAGCACCAAACGCAAAGCTGTGCGCTTGCCCACACCGGGTAGCGATGACATTGCATTAACGGCATCCTCAATAAGCTTTGACGGGTACTGCTCCATAACCCTACAAAATTACGCTATTAGCGCGTTACTTCTTTTACCTGCTCAAAATAATTCGAACTTAAACAATATGCCTTTAATACATCTTTAACTATCAACAACGCATGCATAATAAATATAATAAACCCGAAGGTTTGGCGCATGTACATATTGTTAAATTTGTATAGGCTAACCGTCAAAAAAAACCATTGATATGAATAAACTCTATACTAAATTTTTATGCTTAATTGCATTGCTGTTAAGCATTACAGGCCAACTGGCAGCGCAAGATTTTGCGGGCTATATTGGTAGCCAATACTCAGGTGTGCAGGGTGTGTATACCCAGCCAGCATCGATAGCAGACAGCCGCTACCTTGTTGATATAAACCTGATTGGCTTTGGCTTTAATGCCTACAATAACGCTGTATCTATAGACCCGGCAGCATTACGCAAGCCAAGCTTGTTTAACGAGGCTAATTTTGATAAAAACTACATGAGCTATAACCTTAGCGGTGGTGCAAAATCGGCAGTAGTTATGGGCAATATTTATGGCCCGGGCTTTATTGCTATGCTAAACCAGCGAATGGCATTTGGCTTAACTACCCGTTTTAGGGCCGGCCTTACGGTTAACAACGTAAGCAACCAGCTTATAGACCTTGCACGTAATGGCTTTGATGAACAATCGCTACTAAACGTGCCGTTGAATGAGAAAAACATGCGTATTAGCACCAACACCTGGGCTGAGTATGGTTTAACATGGGGCCAGGTAGTAAAAGCCAAAGGCAAACATTTTGTAAAAGTAGGTGCCACGGTTAAGTTGCTTCAGGGGATATCTTCTGCCTATTTATATGCTGATGATGTTACCTACAGCTTTAAAAACAAGGATACCATGTCTTTATTCAACGCCCAGTTTGGTTATGGCCACGCTGAGAACTTTGATTTTGACAATACCGATGGACTTACCAACTTTACCTTTATGTCAAAACCATCTGTAGGGTTTGACCTTGGTGCTGTTTACGAATGGAGGCCTAATGTAGCCGATGGTGAATTTCAAGACCCATCAGACCCTAATAAATACAAACTGCGCTTAGGTTTATCTATATTAGACATTGGCCGTTTGAAATATAAGAAATACAATGCTAACGACTTTAACGCCAATATTAACAACTGGGCGCTAAACGAATTGCAGGTAAACAGCGTGGCCGAACTTGATAGCACCTTTAACAGCACTTTTGGTTTTACAGGCAGCGAATCGTCTTATAAAGTTAGCCTGCCTACCACCATTAGCGTGCAGGCCGACTATGCCATTGTAAATCGCCTGTTTTTAAATTTTAACGCCTTTATGGCTTTTAATGGTAAAACCAACCGTACCATTGTAAACGGTGTAACCAACTTTACCCTGGCACCACGCTACGAAGGTAAACTATGGGGCATTTACCTACCACAAAGCATAAACAAGTTTGGTAAATACTACTCTGGTGTTACCCTACGCTTAGGTCCATTTGTAGTGGGTTCTAACACCATTGTAAGCCAGCTTATCCAAAAGAAAAACACATATGGTATTGACATACACGCGGGTGTGCGTATCCCAATTATGTATGCTTACCAAAAAATTGAGAAAAAACCGGCCATTGTTGACCGCGACGGTGACGGCTTAAACGACCCTGACGACTCTTGCCCTGATATTGCCGGACCTATTGATAACAAAGGCTGCCCATACCCCGACCGCGATGCTGATGGAACGTTTGACAAAGACGATGATTGCCCGGATGTTGCCGGTAAAAAAGACCTGCGTGGTTGCCCAGACCGTGATGATGACGGCACCCGCGATGCTGACGACCGTTGCCCTGATGTAGCCGGTGTATTAGAACTACAAGGCTGCCCTGATAAAGACGTAGACGGCGTTGCCGACCTTGACGACCTTTGCCCTGAGAAATTTGGCGACAAAGCCCACAGTGGCTGCCCTGATACCGATGGCGACGGTATTTACGATAACGAAGACGCCTGCCCTGATGTAAAAGGCCTGGTTGAAAATAAAGGCTGCCCTTATGCTGATAAAGACGGCGACGGTATTAAAGACGTTGAAGATGCCTGCCCAGAAACCCCGGGACCATTTGAAAACAAAGGTTGCCCATGGAGCGACCTTGACGGTGACGGTGTATTTGACAAAGACGATGAGTGCCCTAAAACCCCTGGTGTACCAGAGAACAAAGGCTGCCCAAAAATTGATAAGAAAGAGCAGGATGTGTTGGATTATGCTTTCCAAAACCTTGAGTTTGAAACTGGCAAAGCCATTATCCGCACCACATCGTACGAAAGCTTAAACCGCCTGGCCGACTTGTTGGTTAGCAAACCGGCTTACAAGCTTAAAATATCGGGCCATACTGACAATGTAGGTAATGATGCATCTAACATGACTTTATCTAAAAACCGTGCTAACGCGGTTAAAAAATACCTTCAAGATAAAGGTGTGAAAGCTGACAACCTATTGCCTGAATGGTTTGGCGAAACCAAGCCTATTGACAGTAACGATACCCCTGCCGGCCGCCAGCGAAACCGTCGTGTAGAAATGAAAGTGGTATTTGATTAATTGATAGCTGATAGCTGATAGCTGATAGCTGATAGCTGATAGAAAATCCCCCGCCCTGTATAAGGTGCGGGGGATTTTTGTTTATGCTAACTCATAAAAATACAATTAATAGTGCGTGGGAAGTCCACGCCCTGTGCGAACACAAAATTTCGCATGGCAACTAGTGCGGTTTGGTGGTACGAGAGCAAAATTGCAGTGTTTTTGGGCGTGGTGTCTTTTCTTTGGTTCGTTTCTTTGGACAAGCAAACGAAGTTCATTCGTACAATAAAAAACAATTATACAACGGATAAAAAGTAATGCCGTCGGCAGACAGCATTCGCAAATATTATATTAAAAAAAAGCCCCGTCTCGTTTTAAACGAGACAGGGCAATATCTAGAACCTGGCACCTAAAAACCTACAACCTAATCTAACTTAGGCAGCGGTGCTTTTTGGTATGCTTTCTTTTTAGGCTTCAACAAATCGGGGAAGATGATATTTACCAGCTCATCATCAATAGTAACCATAGTGGTAGATATACCATTGGTAACCACCGTAGGCTGCTTATCAAACTTCTTCCATTTTTTTTGCAGGCGCTCAGCATCGCCATCGGTAAATTTGATGAAGATATCGGCAATGGTATCTTTCAATACCCGCACCTTGCCGGTATAGCAGTCAGCATCGGCCCCACGGCGAATGGTGATGATAACATTATCAGCCCATCCGTCAACAGCTGGGTTAGCCCCACGGTCTTCAAAAATTTTGGCGTAGGTTTGGTAGCAGTTGTCTTCCTTTTCTGTTGGGGGTTGAGCAATAGCAATAGCGCCCATTAAGGTTAACGAAGCCGCGAATAAATATTTTAATTTCATCTGTTTATGTAAACTTTGTGCTGAAAGAGCAAAATTAACAATACTTAGGTCAATCGCAAATCAACAATTAAGGTATTTTTGCAGGTAGCTATGATAAACAAAATCCGTACCCATTTTGAAGAGGCAGCCAATGTTCTTCAACAATTTATGGCCGACAGCCGCAATTACCAGCTGATTGCCGATGCCGCCACCATTATTGCCACCAGTGTAAAAGGGGGCGGAAAGATACTATCGTGCGGCAACGGAGGCTCTATGGCCGATGCTATGCACTTTGCCGAAGAGCTTACGGGGCGCTTTAGGGGCGACAGAAAGCCCATAGCTGCCATATCTATTGCCGACCCTACGCATATATCGTGCACGGCGAATGATTACGGCTACGAGCAGATATTTTCGCGCTATGTTGAGGCTTTAGGTAAACCGGGTGATGTATTGTTAGCCATAAGCACCAGCGGCAACTCTGCCAACGTGCTAAAAGCTGCCGAGGTAGCCAAAGCCAATGGAATGAAGGTTGTTGCCCTTACGGGTAAAGACGGTGGCAAGTTGGCCGCCTTAGCCGATGTGGAGATACGTGCCCCACACAGCCCCTACGCCGACCGTGTGCAGGAAATACACATTAAGGTTATCCATAGCCTGATTGATAGTATTGAGGGGTTGGTGTAATTCAAAATGGATAATTCAGAATGCAAAATGGTATTACTACAGCAAGGTAATAGAACAATTTCCTCCTACCCTTTAAATAATACTACTTAGTACTCATAAAAAAGCCCCTGATATTGCTACCAAGGGCTTTTCAATTTTATTAAAACAGCGTTACGCTTTTTTCCATTTAATGCCGCAGCCAATGGCTTTGGTAGAACTTACGCTAACGGGTTTACCTGCATTTAGCTCGTCTATAGCCTGCTCTACGTATTTTACTTTTGCAGCCGATGCATCGTCGGTATTATCATCAATAGCACCAACATATTTCACCACAAACTCTTTCCCCTCTTTTTGTAAAAGAAAAACGTGCGGGGTTTTAGTTGCTCCGTATGCTTTAGCTATAGCCTGGGTATCGTCTACCAAGTAAGGGAAAACAAAGCCTTTATCTTTAGCACGCTTTTGCATATTCGAGTATGAATCATCAGCATACTGAACAGTATCGTTAGGGTTAACGGCTACTAAAGGGTACCCTGCATTGTTATATTTTTTAGCCAGGCCGTTTATGCGGTCTTCGTACTTAATAGAAAAAGGGCAATGGTTGCAGGTAAACACTACAATAATGCCTTTGGCATCTTTATAGTCGGTAAGCGATACCATTTTACCATCAATATTTTTCAATTTAAAATCCATGGCTTTATCGCCCGGCTTATAGCCTTGTGCAAATGCCGATACGCCTATAAATGCGGCAACCATTAATACTACTAACTTTTTCATGTGCTTATTTTATTTTGGTGTTTATTATTGAATCTAATTCTGTTGCTTCAAAATCGCCCTGGCGAAAGAATACTTTCTCTCCTCCTTTATACATTATAGTTGCGGGTATGGCACCATCCCACGATGTGTCAAATTTATCTATCCAGTCGTTAGGGTTACCGGCGTTTAGCTGGTATACTTCGCTTTGTAGTTTTTTAACCTCGGCAAACTTTTTTACACGCACGCTATCAGACAAAAAATCAAGGCTGACCAGCATAACTTTTACATTTTTATCGGCATATTTTTTATTTACCGTTTCAAAGTAAGGCAGCTCTTTTACACAAGGCATGCACCAAGTAGCCCAAAAATTAACCACATACAAGGTTTCGTCAGACTTCTTATCAGTAGTAACCCTTTGCAATAAATCGGGCACAGCAATTTGCATAACACCCGTTGCCATTTGGGCCGATGCTATGGTAGAGATTAAGATTGCTATGAGTAAAACCGCTTTTTTCATTGCTCCTATACACTACAAATATTTTGCCTGTTTGTTTAGTAGAGCACCTTTTCATAAAAAGCGCCAATCTCGTTTGCAGGGTCAATCAGGTGTACCTCATAAATCCAAAAACGCTCTGTACCATCCGGGTAGGTTTGGCACATCAGGGTATCGTTATCTTTATGAATGTAGTTAATTACCTTCTCTCCGGCTATAACCTCGTGCGGAAATTGCCCTATCAAATGCCCTGCATGGATGTTGCCAAACTGCCAGCCATACTCAGCGGCTATCTTCTTTGTATGATTATAAAAATCGGCACCGGTTAAATGCTCTTTGTTTGCCAGGTAAAAGTCGCGCCCTTCATCCCAAACAAGTTCCACATCGCGTCGCAGCTTTTCTTTACGGGCATCGCCACCAATAACATACGTTTTACCAATATCGGCTTCCCATTTTTCAAACACAGGCCCAAAATCAATAAACAGTATATCGTCAGGCTGGATAGCCAAATCGGCCGGATTTTCAGCATATGGAAAAAGCGTGTTTTTACCACTGCGTACTATACGCTTATGCCAGTATTTTTTTATACCATATAGCTCAAAAGCCAAATCGTACAAACGGTTACTAAGGTCTTTTTCTGTTTGATTTGGGGTAAAAAATTTACGCTCCTCAGCCACAGCAAGCAATTGCCATGCCTTATTTTCAGCTTCTAACAGCTGCTGTAATATGTCCATACCTACCATAAAACGAAGGTAGCAATTAGCGCAACTATTTTTATCGTAATTTATAATAGGCAAAGAAAAAAGAGTGTATAATTACTATGGTATTATCAGTTTAAATACATTTGCTAAACAGATAGAGTTTATAGTTACAGAGATAAGACACATACGATGCTGGTAAAAACCTACGGCAGTGCCGTTTATGGCATAAGTGCAACTACAGTTACTGTTGAAGTAAGTGCAACAAAAGGGGCACGATTTTTTTTAGTGGGCTTGCCCGATAATGCTGTTAAAGAAAGCCAGCAGCGCATAAACACCGCGGTAACCCAAAGCGGCTACCGGATTCCCGGAAAAAACATAGTGGTAAACATGGCACCCGCCGATATTAGGAAAGAGGGCTCAGCCTACGATTTAACCATTGCCATTGGCATATTGGCCGCTACCGAGCAGGTAAAAGCAGAGGACTTAGAGAAATACATCATTATGGGCGAACTGTCGCTGGACGGCACGCTGCAACCTATAAAAGGCATTTTACCTATTGCCATACAAGCCCGTAAAGAAGAGTTTAAAGGGCTGATAGTGCCTGTTGCCAATGCCCGCGAGGCTGCCATTGTGGGCGACCTTGAGGTGATTGGCGTGGAGAATTTAAAAGATGTAATAGACTACCTGAACGGCGATATAACCATTGCCCCTACCGTAGTAAACACCCGCGACGAATTTTTTAAGGCCGAGGGGCGCTATGAATTTGATTTTGCCGATGTTAAAGGGCAGGAGAACATAAAACGCGCCATGGAAATTGCCGCTGCGGGCGGACACAACGTTATTATGATTGGCCCTCCGGGTGCAGGTAAAACCATGCTGGCGAAACGCCTGCCCACCATATTGCCACCCATGAGCCTACACGAGGCATTGGAAACAACCAAGATATATTCTGTAGCGGGTAAAATGGGGAATAAGGCATCGCTGGTGGCGCAAAGGCCGTTCCGGTCGCCGCACCATACGGTTAGCGATGTTGCCCTTGTTGGCGGTGGCGCTGTGCCGCAGCCGGGCGAAATATCGTTAGCGCATAACGGGGTTTTGTTTTTAGATGAATTACCCGAGTATAAGCGCACCGCGCTGGAGGTGCTTCGCCAACCGCTGGAAGACCGCGTGGTGAGTATATCGCGCGCTAAATTCTCAGTAGAATACCAGGCCAGCTTTATGCTGGTGGCCAGTATGAACCCCTGCCCGTGCGGCTACTACAACCACCCCGAAAAGGACTGCACCTGCAGCCCAGGCATTGTAGCCAAATACCTAAGCCGAATCAGCGGGCCGTTACTAGACCGTATAGACCTGCACATAGAGGTTACCCCTGTGCCTTTTAAAGAGCTTAGTAACAACCGCCTGTCTGAAAAAAGCGAGGATATACGCAAACGGGTGATGCAGGCACGCGAGGTACAAAAAGCCCGTTTTGAAAACGAGGAAGGCACATACAGCAACGCCCAAATGAGTGCCAAGCAATTGCGTACCTATTGCCAGATTGATGAAACAGGATCGCAACTATTAAATGCAGCTATGGAACGCTTAGGCTTATCAGCAAGGGCATACGACCGCATCTTAAAAGTATCGCGCACTATTGCCGATTTAGAAGGGGCACCATCCATTCAAGCCGACCATTTAGCCGAAGCCATACAATACCGCTCTTTGGATAGAGAAGGATGGGCTGGGTAATTTAATACCTATCAATACTTTATGGTTAATTAAACCTAAAATCATAAATTGCCAGCACCGCAATTTTAATTAATATTCCTTTGGCACTTAAACATCATTTTAAAACAGCACTATTATTATTATTGCTGATAGGCTTTACCGCAAAGGGCCAGATAAAAGATTCTTTTGGCAGAACGATTATACTACATGGCTTAAATACCGCAGGCGGTGCAAAGCACATACCCGGTCACCAACCCTGGATAACCGAAGCTGATGTTAACCGCGAATATGCAAACTTTGGTTTTAATGCTGTACGATACCTTATTTTTTGGGGAGCTATAGAACCTGAGAAAGATGTTTACGAAACGTTATACCTGCAAGAAGTTAAAAAGCGTGTTGAATGGTATACTTCCCGAAAAATGTATGTTGTTTTAGATATGCATCAGGATGTTTACGGCTATGGAGTGGGTGGAAACGGAGCTCCGGAATGGGCATCAACCCAAACAAAAACACAAAACCTTATACCCGACAAATGGCCATGGTGGATGCAAAATTTAGAGCCAAAAGTTAAGCGGTCGTATGTTGAATTTTTTAAATATAAAAACAAGAAAGACCTGCAAGAACATTACATAAAAGCATGGTTAAAGGTGGTTGATTTGTTTAAAGATAACCCCTACGTTATTGGATATGATTTAATGAATGAGCCCCATGGGGGAAAGATTGTAAAAACCCTGTCAGGTGGCTTTGAACGCAAGTGGCTGGGCAATTTTTACAAGCGCCTTATACCCGCCATAAGGGCAGTAGACACAACCCGTTATATATTTTTCGAACCCCGCTCATTTGGCGTTAATTTCGGCATGAAATCGCATCTTAAAAAGGTGAATGATGTTAGCGTGCACAAGCTGGTATATGCCCCCCATTGCTACATGAAATTTGTTGATGTTGGCGGCGATTATAAAAACAAAGACAAACGGGCTTTAGGCAAATGGTTTAAGCGGCGCGACGCAGAAGCAGCCAAACATGAGTCGGCTATGTATATTGGTGAGTATGGGCTATCGCCCTCCAAAAAAGGATTTGACAAATACCTGCAGGACATGCTTAACATGGCTGATGCCAGTGGAGCATCGTGGGCATACTGGTCCAGCGACCCCGGTGGATGGGGACCCTTAGATGGCAATAAAAACCCGAGCCCGATATTGTATCAAATTTTAAGGCCATACCCATGGGCTGTTAGTGGGCAAATACTATCATATCAAACCAACACCACAACACGGGTATTTGATATGGATTTTATTAGTGATACAACCATTGCAGAAAACACCATTATAGCTGTACCCAAAGAACTTTTCAGCAACGATTATAAGGTAATCGTAACAGGTACAACAAACTACACAGGGCATATTGATATTGCCAGCAATGCTTATTATTTAAGCGTTGGTGAACATAATATAAAGGTGCATGTTCAAATTTACCCTGTTTCAAATTCTAAGAATTATTAATCGGGCTTTTGTACCTTTGATAAAATTCGCTTTAATGCAACGTATAGTTTTATTACTAGTAGCGGCTTGTCCGCTGTGGCTAAATGCCCAGGTTTATGGTTTTGAAAAATGTGCTGAATTGAAATCGCACCAAACGGTAAACCAATCCAAATCAACCGATATACTATCAAACGAAGAGCTTAAGTACGATGTAAAATACGTTAAGCTTGATTTGGGTATGACCAATACCTCTACCTACATAACAGGCGGAAAAGCAACCACTATTGCTAAGGTTATTGATACGCCTTTTACTATTTATGTGTTTGAGTTGCTGAATGACATTACGCTCGACTCGGTAAAGATAAACGGGGCTATAAGGCCTGTATCAACCAATGGCGATGTTCGCACGGTTAGCCTGCAAAATGCTTTGAGCGTGGGCGATGTATTTACTGCCGAGGTTTTTTACCATGGGCAGGGCAACGTAAACAATGGCTTTTTCTCGGGCATAACAACCGAAAACGACCAGGACTATAACTTTAATGCTACGTGGACGCTGAGTGAATCGTACCACGCATACGAATGGTGGCCCTGCAAGCAGTTGCTTACCGACAAAATAGACTCGTGTGATGTTTGGATTACCGTTGCTGCCAACTTAAAAGCAGGATCGAACGGTGTTTTGGAAAACGTTACCGATATGCCAGGCAACAAGAAACGCTATGAATGGAAATCGCGCCACCCGATTGCTTACTACCTTATATCTGTAGCTGTAGCCAACTATCAGGAATATAATATTTATGCGCGCCCTGCGGCTTTACAAGGCGACTCTATCCTTATTCAAAACTACAT
>JAIXUZ010000284.1 GCA_027483285.1 Bacteroidota bacterium | reverse complement strand
TTTGTACAGGGCTTTAAAACGGCGGCAGCGCCATCGTTTGGGGCTACGTACATGTTGGTAAAGCATAACCTGATGGCTAAGCTTAGCGTATCGCGTAGCTTTAGGGTGCCTACGCTTAACGAGCGCTATTGGGTGCCGGGCGGCAACACCGACCTAAAAGCCGAAGGCGGCTGGAACTACGAAGCAGGCCTTGCCTATACAGGCAAAAAGGAAGGCTGGACTTTTAAATCGGAAGTAACAGGCTTCGCCATGCAAATAAACAACTGGCTGCAGTGGCAACCTACAGGCTTTGGCTACTGGCAGGCACAAAACCTAAAGCAGGTGCTCAGTCGCGGGGCAGAGGTTACAGGCAGTGCAGCCTATATTAACCAGTCGTTCAACCTAAAAGTAGATGGGGCGTATGCGCTATCGGTAGCTACTAATCAACAGACTTACATCAACCTGCCGGGTATTGTAGGTAAGGATTTGATATACACCCCACGCAATGTAGCATCGGGCGGGGTAACGGTTGGCTACAAAGGCTTTGCCCTGTTTGCCAATGTGCAGTACACCGGCTTACGCTATACCACCAGCGATAACATACAATCTGTAGACCCATACTGGCTGCTGAACACAAGGCTTTCAAAGTCTATCAGCCTAAAAAATATTACCCTTGATATTTGGGTGCAGGCCTATAACATTACCAACAACAGCTACTTTAATTTGCCCTACCGCCCTATGCCGCTGCGCAACTACAGGGCCGGGGTTACCATTAACTTTCAAAAACCATTAAAACTAAAATAAGAGTATGAAGAATACCGTATTAGTACGCTTTTTAACCATAGGTGCTTTGGCACTTAGTTTAAGTTTTCAGTCGTGTAAGGATGACGAAGAAGACAATACCCCCGGTGCGAAGAACTATGCCAATGGGGTGTTTATTACCAACGAGGGACCTTTTCAATCGGGTAATGGTAGCGTAGCCTTTTGGAGCCGCGACAACCAAACCAAAGACACCGATATATACAACGCCGTAAACGGTGTTCCGCTGGGCAATATTGTACAGTCTATAAGCGTTAGCTACGGCAAGGCATATGTTGTGGTAAACAACGCCAATAAAGTGGTTGTGGCCGATGCTAAAACCTTTGAAGCCAAAGGCACTATAGACAACCTGGCACTGCCCCGTTTTTTTGTGGGCGTTAGCGAAACTAAAGGCTACATTAGCGAGTGGGTAAGCTTTAGCGGCCAGGGCCGTGTATCTGTGGTAGACTTAACTACCAACACCGTTACCAGCACTATTACTGTTGGGGTATTGCCAGAGAAGATGGTATACCTGGGCAACAAGCTGTTTGTAGCCAACTCTAACGACTCTAACGTATCGGTTATTAATACCCAAACCGACCAGCTGGAAAGCACCATTACCGTTGGCGACTGGCCTAGTGGTATTGAGGCCGACCAAAACGGTAACCTATGGGTACTTTGTGGTGGCGTTCCATCGTGGACTGGTAGCACGGCTACATCGCCTGAGCTGGTTAAGTTTAACCCGGCATCGCCAACCTTCCAAACTACGTTTAGCTTCAACTCGCCTGATAACAACCCATCGCGACTGACTATTAACGGCACCCGCGATAAGCTGTACTACCTATACAGTGGTGGTGTGTATGAGTTTCCTATCAACGCTTCGGCCCTTAGCAGCAGCCCTGTTATCAACCGTTATTTCTACGGAGTAGGGGTAGACCCTGTTGATGGTAGCATTTACGGTGCCGATGCAGGCAACTTTACATCAGTAGGCAAGGTGGTTAAATACAATACCTCTTTTAGCCCGGTAGACTCTTTTGATACCGATGTTGCGCCCAGCGACTTTTGGTTTGTTAATTAGGGGCTAGGGGATAGGTTATAGGGGATAGCTTGTAGTAATACCCCCTCCCGGCTGCGCCGTACTCCCCCTATTTTAGGGCGAGAGTTTAAAACTCCCCTCCTAATGTAGGAGGGGTGGCACGAAGTGCCGGGGAGGTATAAAATAAAAATCCCCGACGGTAACCGTCGGGGATTTTTTATACGCTATACGCTATACGCTATACGCTATTAGTGAGTAGCTAAGTAATCAGCAACACCACCGTGGGTAGCGTTCATAGCGTCTTCGCCTTTAGACCAGTTTGCAGGGCAAACCTCGCCTTTTTCTTCTAGGTGTTGCAGGGCATCAACAATACGGATAGCCTCGCCTACGTTACGGCCTAGTGGAAGGTCGTTTACCAGTTGGTGACGTACAATACCTTCTTTGTCAATAAGGAATAAGCCACGGTAAGCAACCATCTCGGCCGATGCTACCAATTGGTCGTCCTCATCTAATTCGTAAGAGCCATTAAGCACGTCGAAGTTGTGAGAAATGGTTTTGTTGGTATCAGCAATAATTGGGTAGGTAACACCTTCAATACCGCCTTTGTCTTTAGGTAGTTGTAACCAACCCCAGTGTGCGTGCTCGTTATCGGTAGAGCAGCCAACAACAGCTACGTTACGTGCCTCAAACTCAGGTAAAGCAGCCTGGAAAGCGTGCAATTCTGTAGGGCAAACAAAAGTGAAATCTTTTGGGTAGAAGAACAAAATAACGTGCTTCTTGCCTATAAACTGGTCTAACGAGTAGTTATCTACAATCTCTTCGCCGTTAATTACGGCCTTAGCTTTAAACGATGGGGCTTTTTTGCCTACTAATACTGCCATTGTATGTGTTTTTTTAAGTGATTACTGTTTGATTAGTATAATTGTGGTGCAAAATTACTCAACTTTACGCAGGTATTAGAAACAAGTGATGTTAAAATTTGTTTATATATTATATATATTATCTAACACCTCATTGATACTATCTATATGGCACAAAAAACAGCATTACTATTGGGCGCTACGGGCTTAACCGGCGGCTTTTTACTTACCGAGCTTATAAACAGCGGGGCGTACAGCAAAATTATTGTGCCCGCCCGCAGGCATTTAGCTACCGACAACCCCATAGTAGACCAAGTAGTAACCGACTTTAAAAACCTGGATGCCATAAAAGACCGACTGGTGGCCGACGATGTGTATTGCTGCCTTGGCACTACCATTGCCGTTGCTAAAACCAAAGAGGCGTTCCGCTTTGTAGATTATGAGCTGCCGTTGGCCTTTGCCAAAATTGCCAAAGAACAAGGGGCTAAATCGTTCAACTTAATGTCGAGCATTGGGGCTAAGGTGGACACTAGCACCTTTTACTTGAAGACCAAAGGCGAGGTAGAGCGCGATATTGAATTGATTGGCTTTAACAGCGTAAACATCTTCCGCCCCGGTATGCTGCTGGGCCCGCGCAAAGAACACCGCCAGGGCGAAAGCATAGCCAAGGTGGTTATGGGTGGCCTGGGCTTTTTATGGAACGGCCCGCTAAATAAATACAAACCCATAGAAAGCGCTACCGTAGCTAAAGCAATGGCTAAAGTTGGCGCCACCGGCGACGGCCAAGGGGTGAGGATATTAGAGAGCGCGGAAATAGAAAATGTAGCTGATAGCTTGTAGGGTATAGCTTATAGTTGTTAATTCGATATCACAAAACATATAATAACATAGCCCACGATTTCAATCGTGGGAAACGAATGAAAATGTATATTTGGTAGATGGGTGCTAAATGGACTTATACATTGCTCGCGCTGTTCGCTTTTGTCTGTGTAAAGGCGCAGGTTAATTTGGTGCCTAATGGTAGCTTTGAGGATATTATTATTTGCCCTGATTTTACGTCACAATTTTCAGGTTATACTGCACAATGGCATTCTGCTAATTCGGGCACACCTGATCTTTATAGCTATTGTGCCACACCTAACGAATATTGTGGAATACCAAATTCGTATAATGAGAACTTAATACCAATAGACGGAGAGTGTCTTTCTGGATTTTTTTATATATAAAATTCAACAATAATCCCAATGCTCATGCCAGAGAATATATCACTATAAAATTAACTAGCTCACTTCAAAAAGACAGTCTGTATTGTTTAAAATATCATTTAAGTTTGGCAATAGGCTCCAATGCGGCAGTTTCTAATATTGGTTCAATAATAAGCAAGGATTCTGTTTACCAAAGTAATATTTACCCACCCATATATATAGATTCGTCTATTGCTTTAAAAAACAACAGTAATAATATAATAAATAACAAAGGAAATTGGACTGAGTTAAGCTTTAATTTTAAAGCAAACGGAGAAGAAAGTTACTTGTATATAGGAAATTTCGATGTAGATAGCTTGGTTAATTATGAAGTATTAGACACAGTTTACATGGCCTTAGAGTCATATTATTTAATAGATAATATTTCGTTAATAAAAACAACAGAAGTTGGAATTAATGAAGACATCGTAGAGCCTGTTTGGTTTTATCCCAATCCGGTACAGGATTTCGTAAGTATAGAACTACCCAAAAACTATACTCAGGCCCAATTAAGTATTTTCAACCTAACCGGGCAGTTAATTTTGCAAAAGCAAGTAACGCAGGCTAATCAAACTGTACCTATTACAGAATTGGGTAATGGGGTTTATGTATTTGTTGTAGAGAGTGGGGGCGAGGTTGTTGGGTGGCAAAGGGTGGTTATTTCAAAGTGAGAATGAGAAAGAGAGCGGGTGGTTTTCTCAGAGTGAGAATGAGAGGAAGAGTGGAGATTAGTTTAGCTTAACACAGGTTAATTACGATTGTGGCGAGGTAGATTTTTTTCCTCTCCCCCGGCTCCTCTCCATTTAATGGAGAGGGGGGGCTTAAGTTCCTCCTTTTAGAGGTTATTTATAATTTATTAACATTTATTTATTTTTTACTTGACTTTAGGTATTCGCCTGTTGTATCTTTGTGGTGTTCTTTTGCGCGAAGAAAGAGTAAACCAAAAACAAACTATTGAACCAAAAATGCTGTACAGCAGAATAAACCAAGTGATATCACGAGATCCCGAATCAAGTTCGGGATGACAGTTAAAAACTAAAAATTAATTAAAACAGATTAAATTTAAAACCATTGCCCAGAGTGACAGTCTTGTCAATGTTTACAATTAGTGCGGCGTAAAGAAGTCGCCCGTTGGTAATGAAAAATGAAAAGCGAATAATATTTTTTCTTCATTTTTAATCCCTCAATTCTTTAATAACCAATTCGCTAATTATCTAATTCGCTTATTCGCCAATTAGCCGTACCTTTGCACCCCTTTTTGAGGTGTTATGGTATCTATAGAGAATTTAAGTGTACACTTTGCCGGACGGTATTTGTTTGATGAGATAAGTTATTTAGTCAACCCCAACGACCGTATAGGCCTTACCGGGCACAACGGTGCGGGCAAGTCTACCATGCTAAAAATTATAGCAGGCCAGCAAATGCCTGAAACGGGTAAAGTGTCTAAACCCAAAGGTTTTAAGGTGGGCTACCTGCCGCAGGAACTCCACATTAGCGATACCACTAATTTGTTGGAAGAAACCGCCAAAGCATTTGAAGAAGCCAAACAACTGGAGGCTGATATTGAGCGCATGGAAGCGGAATTGATAGACGAAAATGCCGACCATGCCGGCGATGCTTATATGGATTTGGTGAACCGTTTTTCTGAAGCATCAGAACGCTACCAACACTTAGGCGGCGCCAACTACATGGCGCAGGTTGAGAAAATTTTGATTGGCCTGGGCTTTAACAAAGAGCAGTTTGGCCTGCACACCTCAGAGTTTAGCGGGGGCTGGCGTATGCGTATTGAGTTGGCTAAAATCCTTCTTCAGCACAACGATTTATTACTGCTGGATGAGCCAACCAACCACTTGGATATTGAGAGTATCGGCTGGTTAGAGGGCTTTTTGAGCAACTACGAAGGGGCTGTGGTAATGGTATCGCATGATAAGGCTTTTCTTGACAAGGCAACCAACCGCACTATTGAAATTGCCGGCGGCAAAATTCACGATTATAAAGCCAATTACTCTAAATACTTAGTATTGCGCGAAGAGCGCCGCCAGTTGCAATTGGCCGCTAAAAAGAACCAGGATAAGTACATTGAACATACCGAAGAGTTAATCAATAAGTTCAAGGCGAAGAACAGTAAGGCATCATTCGCGCAAAGTTTGATGAAGAAGCTGGATAAGCTGGAGATTGTTGAACTGGATGATGATAAGGTACAGTCTATCCGTTTCCGTTTTCCTGAACCGCCACGTTCGGGCAAGGTAACGGTAGATGCCAAAGACATCCGCAAATCGTATGGCCAAAAAGAAATCCTGAAGGGCATTTCTATTATGGTTGAACGGGGCGAAAAAGTGGCTTTTGTGGGTAAAAACGGCGAGGGTAAATCTACCCTTTCTAAAGTACTGGCAGGTGTTATAAAAGACCATACAGGCGAGCTTGCTCCTGGCCATAACATATCATTAGGCTACTACGCCCAAAATCAATCGGATGAGTTGGACGGTGAAAAAACCGTATTTAAAACCATTGATGATGTGGCACAGGGCGATGTGCGCCAGCGTATCCGCCAGATATTAGGTTCTTTCTTGTTTAGCGGAGATGCGGTAGAGAAGAAGGTGAAAGTATTATCGGGTGGTGAAAAAGCCCGTTTGGCAATGGCGCTGCTATTGTTAGAACCCCGCAACCTGTTGATAATGGATGAGCCAACCAATCACTTGGATATGCGCTCTAAAGACATGCTTAAGCAGGCACTAAAAGAGTATCAGGGAACGATGATTGTGGTATCTCACGACAGGGACTTTTTAGACGGCCTGGTAGATAAGGTGTACGAGTTTACCGGAGGTAAAGTAAAAGAGCACATTGGTGGTATTTACGAGTTCCTTGCCAAGAAAAATACCGACAACTTTAAAACCATAGAGGCGAAAGCTGTTGTGGCTAAAGAAGTGGTGGCCGAAAAGCCCAAGCAAACCCACGAGGAGCGCGAAGCCCAAAAAGCCCGCGAAAAGGAACATAAGCGCATAGCCAACCAGGTTACCAATACCGAGGCTACCATTGCTAAGCTGGAAAAGGAAATGGCCCAGATAGAAGGCTTTCTTGCCGACCCTGATATTTACGCCGACCTTGAACTGCAAAGTAAATACCTGGAGCAGTTTGCCCAGATAAAAGCTGAGCTGGATAAAACCATGCTCCGCTGGGAAGAGCTAAATGCCGAGTTGGAGAAGGTAGGTTAATTTTCTAACCGCAGAGTGCGCTGAGTAAATACGCAGAGAGCGCAAAGTTTTAATTGAGTTAAAATATATACTAAACCATATATGCTGACTGAAAATGATATTGCTACCAAACTGATTGGAATATCAATTGATGTTCACAATGCATTAGGCCCCGGGCTATTAGAAAGCGCTTATAAAGAATGCTTGTTCTATAAAATCTCCCAATCGGGATTGTATGTTGAAAAGGAAAAACCAATGCCTTTAATATATGAGGCTGTAAAACTTGATTGTGGCTACAGGCTGGATTTGTTAGTTGAGAATAAAGTAGTAATTGAAATTAAAAGTGTAGAAGCACTTAATGATGTTCATTTGGCACAAACACTAACATACCTAAAACTAGGCGAATACAAACTCGGACTACTTATTAACTTTAATGTAGCATTGCTTAGAAACGGAATAAAGAGAGTAGTAAACAGGCTTTAGCCCTTTGCGTTCTCTGCGATAACTCTGCGTTCTTTGCGGTTAAATGCTAAACAAACACTACTTGGTAATAACCATATTAGTGTGGTAGATAAAGTCTCCGTAATCATATATAAAGACGTATTTGCCAGCGGCCACGCCATCAAGGTTTATGCGGTTGCCCGCTGATGCAGGGAACACATTACGCACCACCTTGCCGCTCATATCAATCAGCGTAGCACGGTCGGCACTTTTAGGCTTATAGTCTTTACAAAGCGTAATATCAAAATAGCCCTTAGCCGGGTTAGGGAA
>JAIXUZ010000209.1 GCA_027483285.1 Bacteroidota bacterium | reverse complement strand
TATATAATATAATTTATAGTCTATACAGTACATAATATGGAAATAGGTACGTTGTTAAAGGATATGATGCAGCATATAGCTACATCTGATTTTGGTGAATACTTTCAGCAATACACCCAGCTGTCTAAAAAGCATTTTAAGTTGGCCGATCTGGATATATCACCCCGTGAATTTTATTTATGGAAAAGCAAAGGCCTTTCGCCCTTAGCTGACAAAAACACTGTAGAAGAGGATAAACGAGAGTGGGTTAGGCTGGATTTTACTCAATACATCTGGCTTATGATGGTAAAAACCTTGCGCGGGTTCGGTTATTCTTTCGAAAATATTAAGCAATGCAAGGATTCGTTGTTCAATCAGACCGAGCTGTCAGTTAAAGCCAATACCGGCAAGGACAACACAGCTGTTATTGATAACCTATACCAATACTTTGCAAAAGACACACTGCCCAAAGAATTAAAGGGTATAATGCATGCCGTTATTGCCAGCCCAGAATTTCAAACCCAAGTGGAAGGCTTGTTTACAAAACGGCGCCCTATGCTGGAGATCATCATTTTTGAAGCTATCTCGCATAAGAACACGGAGGTAGGGGTAGGTTTTTTTGAAAACGGCGAGTGTCAGCCATTTAACTGGGATATGTTTTTAAACATTGAACAGTGGCAGGATTCAATCAGCAAGGAGGACGTAATTAGTTCTACCATGCGTAGGCCGCATATTTACATATCTATCACTAAGTATATAGCTGACTTTATTGTTGCCGATGAAAAAACAGGCGGTGAATTATCCTGCGTAATACTATCTGCAAACGAACAGGAGCTGCTTCGCCAGTTTCGCAGCAATGAGTATAAAACCATTACGATAAACTACGACAAGGGCATGAATACTAAAATCATAAAAACAGAAAAAGAGAAACGGGTAAAAGAAGCCGAGATAGCTAACTATATACAAAATATAATTTTTGCGCCCCATAGCAAAACTACATTTACCAGGACCAACAACGGCGATTTGATTATCAATTCGGTAAAGACGAAGAAACTGAATAAATAATGACCCGCAAAAACAAAATAAAACTGCATAAAACAGAACATACGGAACGAATTAGGCTTTATTACTGCACAGCACAGAATAAGGCAAAACGTCCATTTAAATGTCTACCAACAACCAGTTAAAGAAAAAGAAAAGATTAAGCACCGAAGAACTTAAAAAATATAAAGGCTTTGAAGAGTATACTCAGGAACAAGCCGAGCAAGCGATTTATACACTAGAAACACTGTCTATACTGTATTACGAGTTATTTATTGAACAACAACTAAAAGAATCACACCATGGCAAAATTAATCAATAGCCACCAGGGCGAACTATTAAACCAATTTGCCAAAGGCAAAAGCACTGCGCATGTTGACTTAGGTATTCAAAACTGTGTAATATATACCCGGGTTAGCTCTAAAGAGCAAATGGATACCAACCAGAGCCTGGAATGGCAAAAAAAGTATTGCATTGAATATGCACTTAAGCACAATCTACAGATCAACGGGTACTTTGGAGGTACTTATGAAAGTGCCAAAAGCGACGAAAGGCAGGAGTTTAATCGGATGCTAAAGTTTGTCAAGGCCAGTAAAGAGAAAATATCTTTTATCCTGGTGTATAGCCTAGACCGTTTTAGCCGCACTGGCGATAGTGCCATTTACATTGCGGGGGAACTTAAAAAAATAGGTATTGCTATTATGGCGGTTACACAACCTATAGATACCAACTCGCATGCAGGAGCATTACAGCAAAACATTCAATTCATCTTTAGCAAGTATGATAATGACCTGCGCAGGCAAAAAACGGTTGATGGTATGCGGGAAAAACTGCTCAGGGGAGAATGGATAGGGCCGGCACCAACTGGCTATACTTTTTTAAAAGGGCAGGCTACCCAAACTATTGTAATAAATGAAAAGGGGGAGCTAATAAAACAGGCCTTTGAGTGGAGAGCCAATGGGATGACCTACGAACAAATTATAGGCAAACTTGCGCCGTTAGGCTTAAAATTGCCTAAACAAACCCTAACCGACATCTTCAGGAACATTTTTTATTGCGGCTACATATCGCATAACTTACTTAATGGCGAGGTTATTCAGGGAAAACACCCGGCTTTGATAGACGAAGACTTATTTCTTCGTGCCAATCAACTTAAGAAAACAGATGGCTTTAAATCTAATAAGGCTAATGACAACCTACCCCTTAAAGTATTTTTAAGAGATGGAGAGAGCGGTATACCATTTACAGGCTATGTTTCCAAAAAGAGAGGTCTTTACTACTACAAAGTAAACAAGCCCGGTATCAGGATTAACAGGAGCGCCAAGAGCATGCACATGAAATTTAAAGAGCTACTGAGCAGTTATACAATTAACCCCAAATACATAGCCCCGTTGGAGAAACAACTGCTGTATACCTGGGAAAACCTATCGGAAAGCCATTCCGGCGAAAAAAAGGCACTCTCTTTAAAGCTAAAAGAGCTGGAAGAAGAATTTTACGCCCTGCGAAAACGCCATGCTCTTGGCACAGTAGACTTAGCAATATACCACGAGTTCTCTGCAGAGATAAGCCAGAGGAAAGAAGCGTTATTACGAGAACAAGAAAAACTCGACCAAAGAATATCGAACCCTAAAGAATTGATTCGTTTTGCTTGCCAACTATCTGCAAATCTATCGATTACATGGGATTCCGGAGATTTTTACCAAAAGCAGAAACTGCAAAATACCCTCTTCCCCGAAGGGTTAGCCTATGATGCACATTTGAACAATTATCGAACTCCAAAAGTGAATGCTGTAATTTCTTGTATTGCCCTATTAGCAAAGAGTCTGGAGAAAAATAAAAGCCGAACTTTTCAAAAAAATCCTGAAAAGTCCGGCTCTGTACCCGGAGCCGGAGTCGAACCGGCATGCCCGAAGACACAGGTGTTTGAGACCAGCGCGTCTACCAATTCCGCCATCCGGGCTACAATAGGGGTGCAAAAATAGAACTTTTTTTCAATTGCCGCCATTTCCACCCAAAGATTATATTTGTTGCGCAGTATATGAAACAAATAAAAGGAGATAAACGCGTTATCCGCGGGTGGATAATGTACGACTGGGCCAACTCGGCCTACCAGCTTACTGTTACTTCTGTGGTATTCCCGGTATATTACCAGGCCGTTACCAAAGGCTCTGTAGCCGATGATGTGCAGATGGTGAGCTTTTTTGGGCACCATTTTCCTAATACCGTTTTGCTGGCCTATGCCATAGCCGCGGCCTTTTTGTTTACCGCCATCATCTCCCCTTTCCTATCGTCGGTTGCTGATTATACAGGCGAGAAGAAGGCCTTTATGAAGTTTTTTACCTACATGGGGGCTTTTAGCTGTATAGCCCTTTTTTGGTTTGATAAGAACCATATTGAGCTGGGCATTATTTGCTACACCACAGCATTAATAGGCTATTTGGGCAGTTTAGTTTACTACAACTCGTATTTACCCGAAATTGCCGAACCTAAAGACCACGACAAAATATCGGCCCAGGGGTTTGCCATGGGCTACCTGGGTGGCATAGTGCTGCTTATATTCAACCTGGCAATGTTGCTAATGCCAGAGGTGTTTGGGTTTGACAAATCATCGAACAAGCCAGCACAGATATCGTTTTTAAGTGTAGGCATTTGGTGGATAGTGTTCTCTCAATACTCATTTTTACGCCTTCCGCGCAACATTCACAATAAGCAAAGCAAAAAGCGCCCATTACGCAATGGCTATAAAGAGTTGCAAGGGGTATGGAAACAAATATGGACCTTACGTCTGCTTCGCCTGTTCTTAGGCGGGTTCTTTTTCTACACCATGGGCTTACTAACTATGATGTACCTGGCCCCTTCGTTTGGCAGTAAGGTGCTAAAAATGCCCGACGATTTACTTATTGCCACTGTAGTAGGCATACAACTACTGGGCATTGTAGGCGCTATGGCTTTTGCCCGTTTATCAAAAAACTATGGCAATACCAAGGTGCTTATTGGCGGTGCTGCCGCATGGGCTGCTATGTGCACCTATGGTTATTTTATGAATAGCCAGCTGGAGTTTATTATTGTGGCCTGCTGTGTTGGCCTGTTTATGGGCGGTATGCAGGCACTATCGCGTTCTACCTATTCTAAACTATTGCCGGTTACTAATGATAATACCTCCTTCTTTAGCTTTTATGATATTATGGAGAAGATGGCCGCCTTTATAGGTTCTGCAAGCTTTGGGCTGGTAGAACAACGTACCGAGAGTATGCGCTACTCATTGTTAGCTATGGCGGTATTCTTTCTGATAGGTATACTGTTTTTGCTTAGGATAGAAAAGGAAAAACGGCTAATTTAGCAGCCAATGAAAGTAGATATTTTTATACCCTGCTTTGTAGACCAATTGTTTCCACAAACGGCCTTTAACATGGTTAAGGTGCTGGAAAAAGTAGGTTGCGAAGTTAATTACAACCCAGAACAAACGTGCTGTGGCCAACCCGCCTTTAATGCAGGCCATTGGGATATTGCCAAAGAAATTGGCGAAAAGTTTATCAATGAGTTTAAGGGCGACCGTTATATTGTTTCCCCGTCAGCATCGTGCGTTGGTATGGTTAAAAACTATTACCCTGAATTGTTCAATAACTCATCAGTACACAACCAATGCAACACAGTGCGCAAAAACATGTTTGAGTTGAGCGACTTTTTGGTAAACGTATTGAAGGTAAGCGACATAGGCGCTACCCTGAATGGGCTGGCAACCTACCACGACTCGTGCGCTGGTTTGCGAGAGTGTGGCATAAAAAAAGAGCCGCGCCTGCTGCTTGAGAAAGTACGTGGCCTTGAACTGAAAGAAATGGAGGGCACCGAAACCTGCTGTGGTTTTGGAGGCCTTTTTGCCGTTAAATTTGAGGCTATATCTGTAAGCCTTGCTGAGCAGAAAGTGGAGTATGCAATGAAAACAGGCGCTAAGTACCTGATATCAACAGACCTATCGTGCCTTATGCACATGGACGGGTATATTAAAAAGAATAACCTACCTTTAGAGGTAAAGCACTTAGCCGATGTATTGGCTGAGGGTTGGGAATAACAATGCAGAACGAATAAAAAATCTATCTACCAAAATGAAAAGAATACTTCTACCATTAGTTACCCTTGTGCTTGCTTTAACAAGCCAAACAGGTAATGCCCAATGCACACCCGTAAACTGTTTAGGCAGTTTACCTGCCTATGGCGGCATTTGCGATACCTTGCTAATTACAGGCAGGGTAAATATACCTTACAACAATGGCAATGGCGATTTTGAATCGTTTGTGATAACCAGCAGCTGTTTTGATGCGGGTTTAATCTCCCCATCTAACGCGGGTACCAATGTGCGCATTACCAATGTAGATAACTTTACCTACACCTTACTGCCTGCAGGCATTACGGCCGCCGCTAATCAAAACTCATACAGCCCGCCAAACCCCGGTAACATAGCAGGTTGTGTGCGCTTTTTAGGCACCCCTACTCAAATTGGTATTTTTACTCCTACTGTAAACTTTTTGGCCGATGTTGTAGTATGTGGTTTTCCATTACCGGTAAACAACAATGCGGCATCGTACCCATTAAATATGACCATATTGCCTGACCCAACCTTT
>JAIXUZ010000296.1 GCA_027483285.1 Bacteroidota bacterium | reverse complement strand
TTTCCAAAGCTGCCAACAGCATTGTTTGTAGCTGCTGTCATTAACTTATAGCTTCCCCATGATATAATCATGGAGCCTACAATTTTTAGCAAAAAGAGAATTGTATCGGCATTGTCTTTAAGGGCCTTTACAAAATTGCCTACTCGCTTAACTAATTCAATTGCTCCATTCTTTATAGCATCGCTAGTAAACAGGCCGTACAAATCTTTATGCAACTTTTCGAGCTGCGCACCTAACGTATTATTCTTAATAGCAAACTCGCTTAATATAGAGTCAGTGTTGGTAAGGGCTAACGATGCTGTATTAACCTTATTTGTAACCAACTCTGTATTGTTACCAATCTTGGTAAATACTTCCGAAACACGGGCACCATCAACGCTAAGGTCTTTTAACAATTCGCCTAACAGTGTAGCACTGTTAGCGTTTTCAGCCGCGCCTTTAGTTACCTTCATAAAGGCGCTGTAAATATCATTGTTTACTAGGTCGGCAAAGTCCTTTGTACTCATGCCGGCCACACGCGCAAATTCTTTTGTGTGGGTAGTCATTTTTTGCAGAATGCCAACCACGGCGGTTGAGCCACGTTCAGCCGAAATGTTCATCTCTTGCATTGCAGCCGATAAGCCCAGCACTTGACCTGATGTTAAGCCCAGAGTTATACCAACGCCACCAATCCTGTTGGCAAACTCTGCCACTACAGGGCCGGTTGCAATGCCCTCCTGACCTAAAACGTTTAGGGCATTACCAAGACGTAACATGTCGTTTGCGGCATCGCTGGTGCGCATATCATTTAAGACGTTGCGCAGCTTACCCATTGTGCCTGTTACCTCAGATGCACCGCCGCTAAACTCATCAGATAAAGCAACGGCAAGTTTATCAACTGCAATAGCGGTTGAGAAAATATCGTCTTTAGAATAGCCCATTTGTCCCAGGACTATTGCAATATCTCTTAGCTCTTTTTTAGCAGTTCGGGTATCAATGCTGCTAAAGCGCTTATTGAGTTCTTCAACCTCTTTGGCACTCATGCCCGTGGTTTTCCTGATGTCAGCTAATTGGTCGTCCAAATCACCAAGTGATTTGATAAAGCCGACCAATGATGTAGTTAGGAAACCACCCGCAAAAAGGGCTAAGAATATGCCCTGGACTGATAGCATTTCTGCCTTAAGCTTAGCCCAAGCCTGGCCGAAAGGTCCAAGACCTGATTTTACTTCCTTGATGCGGTTGTTTACAGCCTGTAAATCATTCTGTAATCTGAAGTAGCCCTTTGTACCATAGTCGGTTTTTTCAAAAAGGCTATTTAGCCTTTGTTGTTCCGACTTAAGGTCCCTTAGCGATAGCTTGGTTATATCAATACTTTTGGCAATCTTCTCGTACTCGCGGGCAATGTCTTTCTTTTTATCCTCCAGGTCTAGCCATTTCTTTGTGCCTTCCTTTAGGTCAATTTGCTTTTGTACAATCTTGGCGTATTGGCTATCAAGCTTTTTCATGGAGGCAACAGCGCTGCCCTCATTGATATATACGTTTATTTGTGCTCTACTGGTAACTTGGCTCATATTATGAACATTCTGGTGGCGTTTATGTCTTCGCCCTCCAGCAGTTCAGCGCCCCGGCTTGCAATCCGTTTAGCATGCATGTCTGCAATAGTCTGTGATAAATCAGGCACTTTGGCCTCTAACACTTGGTTTAAAAAGGGCTTTGCAACCCTTGGTTTTGTCATTGGGCCTTTAGCAGTACGCACTACTGTTCCTGAGCCTTTTGGACTAATTGTATAGCCCCTTGAAACACCTTTATGCACAAATACCAGGTGTCGGGGAAATTTGAAACTGATACTATTGATTCTGCCAGCTTCTTTGCGTGTTGCAAACTTTACTTTAGCAATAGTATCAGAGGTAGCATCAATACCGGCTTTGGGTATTTCGTCTATTATGAGCTTAAGGGTTTCTTTACTCCACCTTGTTACCCTTAAATTCCTTTCTACTAACCAACGGGTTTCTGTTTCTGCGGCTTTCATCGGTTGTAGCTTTTTATTTGGTCCGCAATCCACGTAATATACATTTCCGCTGTTTCCCTATTCTCTAAAATTGTTCCCTGTTCCCAACGCATATTGTTACTTAGGTTTTGAGAGGATGATACCGTAACAGCCCAATTGTCATTGATAATAACTATAACCTTAGCATGGGTTTTAGCGTGCCCCATGTTTTTAAAATTATGTTCAGCCAACTGGTATGCTTTTGGGTTTTTGCCGCGCACATCGGCATCAAACAGGCAATACAATTCGGTTATTCTGCCATCGGCCAGGGCGTTAAGTATATCCCTAACAGGCTTTTCACTTATTGCCCAGCTTGCTAAATAAACCTGGGCAGGCCCTGTTAATGATAGCAGCGTTAACAGGATATTGTGTGCGCTGAATTTAGCCTTGTTGATATACGACAGCATGCTATCGTGTTCAACATGGGCAATAATATTATCCAGCTCAGTTAGGTCAACACATAAGGTTTTACCCGGTTTAGCTTTGGTAAATCCTGTGCTGATTTCTACCGGTTGAGTATGGGCCAATGCCCCTGATGTAAATAAGGGCTTTCTCATTGCGATAGTTCGGCTAGTTTGGTACTTACTAAATCTTTTTCCTCAATCAGCTCAGCAAGTAAAACGGCATCGCCTTTCTTTTTAGCCTTGGTAATACGGGAGCGTAGGTTGTTACGGCGTTGGATTAGTATTGCCGGATTGTTACTTAACCCTTCCGCGTTGTTCTTTTTTTCATTGGTTTTAAGTTTAGCCTCGGGAGCATTGCGACGAAACTGCAACCAATAATCAATTATATACCTGTTGCTGCGCGATGCTTTGCCCAGGTTAACAATTTGCCTAACCAATGACGCGAGCTCCTCGCCTTCGGGAGTGCTGTCAAGCTGCGCATGTATTTTTTTAATCTCCCGGTACAACTGGCCATTTTCTTTACGCTTGGTCCATACCTGTTCGGGCAATTCTGTGTAGTGGGCTTTAAAACGGCCGCACATAGAAAAAACCCACTCATCGGGATTGCTGCCTTTGCTTTTGTCTTTAGGGGTTTTGGGCGACTTTTTAGGAGTTGGGTTTTTATCGGCAATTTCCTGCAGGGCAACGATTAGTTTCTTTTGCAGGAAATCGCTTTTGCGGCTGTTTTTAAGAAGGTTTTTGAGCGCATCATTATCACCGTGCAGGCAATACAATTCTACACCCCGTTCAAACTGCACAGGGTTAGCAATAAATTGACGTAGAGCGGCAATTTCCACATTGCTAAACTATACGGTACTGTACGCGAAAAAAAAGACAGGAAAAGCCTACACAGGGCGCACGGCATAGAGAATAACGCCGCCTAAATTTTTATTGATGAAACCTAAGCGCGATAGTGCTTTAGGTAATAGTTCCATGGTTATACCATCAGGCACCTGGTCCTTTATTTGTTGCCACAATTCGAACACAGAAACGGTATCGGTGGCCTCTGCAAAATTCTTAGCGGGGATAAACGATTCTTCAATCGCTTTAAATAATTCCTCTGGGGTTTCATCAGGAGGAATTACAATATCCTCTTCATCGTCACCAAATGGATGACGGCCAAAACCTTTAACTACGTTTTTCTTTGTCATAATAAATGTGCCGGGTAGTTGCGAAACACCATGTAGTAAACCACATGCACACTAGCCTATATAGGCATCGTGCCCCGGCACAAGTGCCGTAGCAGTAGTTTACTGTAATCATAGTGTTTCGCATTGTAAATATAGCACAAAAACAAAAATCCCCAACATTTCTGTCGGGGATTTTGCTGCAAGCCGAGGCCCTGAGTGCGGCAGGACCTTTACTATTTTTTAACTGGCGGGGTTGCCTCGTCGGTATCGGGTTTCTCTTTCAATTTGATAGAGCCACAACCTTTTTTAACAAGTTCGTCCGCCTGTTCAGGGGTAATATCTTCCACCTTTAGCCTGCCCATACTATGGCAAGGAATGTGGTAGATTTCGCGAGGGTTGCCAATAAGCTCAAACTTCTTGGCTGTTTTCGCGTTGAGCTTTGCAGGCTCCTTTTTCTCGGGGGCTTTTTCTGTTTCTGCCATGGTATTATGGGGCTACGGTTAAGTAAGTAATTGTGCCTTCGTAGAACTGTATTGGGCAGTTAGAAGACACCTCTATAGTAACAGGGAAACCTTTTTTACCTGCCGGGCCCGCGCCGGTTCCCCAGCCTGGTATAACATAGCATAATAGGTCTTCATTACCCAATTGCCAATAAACAGGTAAGCCAGTATTAGGGTCTTTGTCAATAGACCTTACCATACCAATGCCTAGTTCATTTTTCAGCATTCGGGCTTGCTCGGCAGTTATTTTGTCCTGGCCAACCAAGAATGCTTTTAACGACAGTTTAAACGATTTGCCACCGTTTTCACCCTGAGCCTCGGCCATCAACTCTGTAATGTCCTGCTCAGTTTCTAGCTTGATAAAGCCATAGTCATCAGGTGGGTTGTCGGGGTTTGGAGCAAATACGTGCGAGCCGTCAATAACAACAGAGTCGCCTGGTGCAACAAGGGTCGTTTTAGTACCCTTTATGGTAGTAAAAAAGCTTTTGGGTGCAAACAGCACCTCAGTAGCAGCTCCGCCTGTGTTATCGTTAGCGAAAGCTAAACGGCGGGGCATATGAGCGTATTTTGGATTTGCCATTTTTTAATTTGTAAGGGGTTATTAATCTACTTGGACGAAAATATTTTGGCCTTCCAAGTCAAGAATTGCTTGTACAACAGCTGAGTCTTTCTGTTTAGCCAAGTCAGCGGCTTTGTAAACCTTACCCTTGAAATTGAATTGCAGTATAAGAGCTCTGTAGTTTTTACCCTTATGTTTAAATTCAACAACATCTGAACCGGTTGTAATTCTTTTTTCTAAGGTCGCAACTTGGTCAGAAAGCTCAGTATTTAACTGCTTGGTTTCTGTAAGCTCTTTTTCTTTAGCCTCCAATTCTTTGTCTTTGGCAGCTAAGTCTTTAGTAGCTTTATCAGTAGTCTTATTTAGCTCTTTGTCTTTGGCAGCTAAATCTTTTTCCAATTTGCCGGCATACGCTTTGGCTTCCGCCTCTGTCATGTCCTTTATAGCTTTTTCTTCAGCCATGTTTTTATAGTATTAAAGG
>JAIXUZ010000086.1 GCA_027483285.1 Bacteroidota bacterium | reverse complement strand
TCGCCTTGGCAACGCCCAATATCTGTTCAATCTCAGCTTCGCTAACGGCATTGGTTAAGCCGTCAGAGCACATCAGTATTATATCATTCTGTATAGTAGTGTAAGCATGCTCATACACCTCCACAGCCACATCGGCATGTACACCAAGGGCTGCCATCAATTCGTTACGGCGCGGGTGTGTCAGGGCCTCCTCTTCGGTAATAGAACCCTCATCAATCAACCGCTGAACAAACGAATGGTCGTTGGTCAACCTCCTCAACCCGTCAAACGATTGTAAGTACATTCTGCTATCGCCCACATGGCCCCACCATACTTTAGCCCCCTGCACAATAAGCATTACGGCGGTTGTGCCCATGCCATTGTATTCAGGCGTATTAAGGGCTTTGTCGTATATCACCCCGTTAGCATATTCCAATGCCTCTTTAATGGCATCGGCAGGGTCGTCATAGTATTTACGTTCTAAAAATTCGCGTACAGAAGATACTGCCAGTTGCGCCGCAAAAGCACCACCGGCATGGCCGCCCATACCGTCGCACACCAAAAACACATCGCCGTTTAAGGTTTCAAAATAGCCCATATAGTCCTCGTTCTCTCTACGAACGCGGCCTTTATCAGAGCAATTGCCAAACTCAAAGTTTTTTTGTTTCGACATAGTGTGTTTTCTCTAGCAAATATATTTAATCGGCCAATTGGCGCAAGTATAGTTGAATAGTATTTTCTAACCCAAAGTACAGCGCGTCCGCTATCAGCGCATGCCCTATCGATACCTCTAGAAGGCCAACAATGTTTTGCTTAAAATACTTGAGGTTATCAAGGTTTAAATCGTGCCCGGCATTTAGCCCAAGGCCCAGTTCATTCGCAATTCCGGCCGATACTACATACGATGCAATAGCAGCCTCTTTGTCTTTATAATAGTTTGCCGCATAGGCTTCGGTATACAACTCCACCCTGTCAGTACCCGCCAGCGATGCATACTCCATGTTCTCAGGAATAGTATCTACAAAAAGCGACGTACGTATGCCTTCAGCCTTCAGTTCGGCTATAATATCCTGCAACATATGCAGGTGGGTTTTGGTGTCCCACCCGGCGTTCGATGTAAGCACATCAGGGCCATCAGGCACCAAGGTTACCTGGTGGGGTTTTACCTCTTTTACAATGCGCAAAAAGTCGGCCGATGGGTAGCCCTCAATATTAAATTCAGTGGTAATCAGCGGCTTCAATGCATACACATCAGCATAGCGCACATGGCGCTCATCAGGGCGCGGGTGTACCGTAATACCCTGCGCGCCAAAACGCTCACAATCCTGTGCCACTTTCAGCAGGTTCGGAATATCCCCTCCCCTAGCATTACGTAGCGTTGCCACCTTGTTTATATTGACGCTTAACTTAGTCATACCGATGCAAATTTCGGTATAAAAACGCAGCTTCTTACCCCTTAGTACAGGAAGATTTCAAGTATAATGTTAACAATGGCTTAAAATGAAAAGTGAATAATGAGAAATGAAAAATCAAGTCTATTTAAGCACCCGCCCCTTTACGCTATAGGTATAGCTTTTAGTAGGCACAGGGGCAAATGTTTTTATTTTGAACTTATAGACTTTTTGTGGCGCTAAGGTCTCTTTAGCAAAGAACGAACGCTCGCCAACCTTCACATTCAGGCTATCAAAAAAATGGAACGTTAAGAGCAACTCATCAAACGTAGTAAAACGAGCTTTATTAAGAACACTGCCGCTGAACACCTTGCGGCCAATCATGTTTTCCTTCCAGGTGCTATTTATTAACAGGTAACGGCTCGCAGTGCTTTGCTCCCTGCATATCACTGCCGACTTTGCCATTTCAGCCGCATCAATAGTATCTTCACCTACCCTGTTACAAGCAGCCAAAAGAACAACCATAAAAAGTAACGCAGCACGCATAGCATCAGTTTATTAAGCCAACACTAAAAACAGAAAGATTGTTGAGTAACACTCCTATACTCAGGGAAAGTTTGGAGCAAAGTGCCAAAGCATAATAAAATCCCTCCCTCGCTGCCCGAGGTACTCCCTTTATTTAAAGGGAGACTCCTCTTTAAGAGTTATAAAAACTAACCCCTAGCACCTAAAACCTAGCACCTTTACTGCCACTCATCAGCCAGCAAAAAGTCAAGCTGCTTCTTCACAAGGTCAGCCTTTTTAACCTGGATGCGTAGCTTATCCCCTAGTTGCAGTTTGCGTTTTTTGCGTTGCCCTATCACACAATAGTTACCCTCGTCAAACACATAGTAGTCATCGTCAAGGTCTTTCAGGCGAAGCATCCCTTCGCATTTGTTCTCTTCAATCTCCACATAAATACCCCACTCGGTAACGCCCGTTATCACACCGTCAAACGCACGGCCAACACTCTGGCTCATGTATTCCACCTGTTTGTATTTTATAGAGTCGCGCTCAGCCTGCGATGCCAGTTTCTCCATCTCCGATGAATGCTTGCACTGCATCTCCAGTTCATCCTCATTCATCTTCGTTTTCTTACCCGCTTTATCATCTTCCATGTACTGCATTAGGAGGCGGTGCACCATCACGTCGGGGTAGCGGCGTATAGGCGATGTAAAGTGCGAATAGTGCCCAAAAGCCAAGCCATAATGGCCAATATTGTGAATGCTGTAAATAGCCTTAGCCATAGAGCGTATGGCCAGTTGCTCCACAATATTCTCTTCCGCTTTACCTTTCACATCTTTCAGTAGCACGTTAAGCGATTTTGCAATGCCCGTAGGCGAACTTGCATCAATCTTTTTATAACCCAACTTACCAATAAATTCCGAGAAACTCGTTAACTTTTCCGGGTCGGGCAGGTCGTGTATACGGTATACAAAAGGCAACACCGGGCCGCCTTTTTTATCCAGCTTGCGCTTGCCCACATATTCAGCCACACGGCGGTTTGCCAGCAGCATAAACTCTTCAATCAGCTTGTTGCTGTCTTTGCTTTCTTTAAAATACACACCCGTAGGTTTGCCCTTTTCATCCAGGTGGAACTTCACTTCAATTTTATCAAATGCCAGGGCACCTTTTTTCATACGCGCGGCGCGCATAATCTTTGCCAGGCGGTCGAATGTTTTAATCTCGGTAACCAAATCGCCTTTGCCGGTTTCAATAACGTCCTGAGCTTCTTCATAGCTAAAGCGGCGGTCACTGTGAATCACCGTACGGCCAAACCAGTCGTTCACTACCTCCGCCTCATCTGTTATTTCAAATACAGCCGACATGGTAAACTTATCCTCATTAGGGCGCAGCGAACATACACCGTTCGACAGTTTCTCGGGCAACATAGGTACACAACGGTCTACCAGGTAAACTGATGTGGCACGGGAATAAGCCTCTTTCTCCAGCAACGTTCCCGGTTGCACGTAGTGAGACACGTCGGCAATATGCACCCCTATCCTCCAGTTGCCATTGTTTAATTTTTCTATCGATAAGGCGTCGTCAAAATCTTTCGCGTCGGCAGGGTCAATAGTAAAGGTGGTAACACCCCTAAAATCCCAGCGCCTGGCAATTTCGCTTTTAGGTAAATCAAAGCTTATGGCTTCGGCCTCGGCCTCCACCTCTGCAGGGAACACCATTGGCAAACCATAGTCGGCCATAATGGCGTTAATCTCCGTCTCGTTATCGCCCGGCTTACCTAATACGCGGACAATCTCGCCCACAGGGTTCTTAGCCCCCGGTGGGTAATCAGTAATGCGTACGATAACCTTTTCACCATCCTTGGCATCATTCAATGCATTTAGAGGGATAAAAATATCAGTACCCATCTTGCTACTATCCGGCGATACAAACGCGAAGTTCTTCGATACTTCAATAATACCCGAAAACTCTGTTTTCCCTCTGCTGATAACCTCTACCACTTCACCCTCAGGCTTTTTACCTGTGCGGCGGGCGTATACAAATACCTTAACGGTATCGCCATTAAGGGCAGTTTTCAGGTTGCGTGCGTTTACATACACATCTTCTGTGTTGCCTTCGCTCACAATATATCCCGACCCTGAGGCCGTCATATCTACCACACCCACCACATGCGTACC
>JAIXUZ010000050.1 GCA_027483285.1 Bacteroidota bacterium | reverse complement strand
TTTGGCGCGCTTAGTAACTTTAAAGACGTGATGGATGAATTTGCTCCACGCTTTAAAGTAGTAATACCCATGATGCCTATTTACACCCTGCCGGTAAGGGAGACGGATGTAAAAAACTTGGCCGCATTTATTCACCGCTTTGTAGATTATAAGGGCTTTGACAAGTTTAGCCTGCTGGGCAACTCACTGGGTGGGCACGTAGCTTTGGTGTACACTGTTGAGCACCAAGACCGTGTAGATAAACTGATATTGACAGGCAGCAGCGGCTTGTACGAGAATGCAATGGGCGGCTCTTTCCCCCGCAGGGAAGACCGCAACTACATGAAGGAGAAAGTACAGGTTACTTTTTACGACCCTGCTATGGCTACCGACGAATTGGTAGATGAGGTGTTTGAGATTGTAAACGACCGTGAAAGGCTGTTGAGGATACTAGCATTAGCAAAATCGGCTATACGCCATAATATGGCGGAGGAGTTGCACAACATAAAAGTGCCTACCTGCCTTATATGGGGAAAAAATGATAATATAACCCCGCCCGATGTGGCCGAGGAATTCCATAAGCTGATAGAAAACTCTGACCTATATTGGATAGACCAGTGTGGACACGCCCCTATGATGGAGCGCCCGGTAGAGTTTAACGGCATACTTAGTGCTTGGTTTGAAAAGGTATACGCTAATTAATAGTTAGTGGTATAAAGTGGGTGGATTTACAACATTGTGTCAGTTTGTGGTAAAAGAGGTGGCAGAATTGCCGCTTCCGGCGCATGAAATTGCCAATATAAGCGCCCAATACCCTGTTATATGCTTTAACGGCCCTATGGGGGCAGGCAAAACCACCCTTATTAAAGAGGTGTGTAAACTGCTAAACGTTACCGATGGGGTAAGCAGCCCAACCTATTCTTTAGTAAACGAGTATGCTACTGAAGGAGGAGCACCGGTGTACCACTTTGACTTTTACAGGATTGACAGTGTTGATGAAGCTGTGGATATGGGCGCAGTAGAATATTTTGACAGCGGCAACGTTTGTTTAATAGAATGGAGCGAAAAGGTAGAAACACTATTGCCTTATTCGGTTTTAATAGTTAATATTGATATACAGGATAACAACAGAATAATAACACTTAGCACGCCAACCAATGAAAACTGATAAACCGGGCTTACCCGGCTTTTCTGAACTGGGCCGACTTTTACCGCAGGAAGAAATGCTGGAAGTTGCGCACCACCGCAGTGCATTACAAATAGGCATACCAAAAGAAACTACTTTTCAGGAAACGCGTGTAGCGCTGGTGCCCGAGGCGGTAAGCCTGCTGGTAAGCAACGGCCATAATGTGGTGGTAGAAACCAACGCAGGCAAAGCGGCTAATTACGACGACCGCCTGTATAGCGAAGCCGGTGCACAGATTGCTTACGATACAAAAACGGTTTTCCAAAGCCATATAGTGCTTAAAATAGCACCACCATCGTTAGAAGAGATTGAGATGATGGGCAAGAAAACGACATTATTCTCGGCCCTGCAAATGACGGTGCAGCCTGAGAACTATATCGCCAAACTAATGGCAAATAAGGTTACGGCCGTTTCTTTCGACTTTATAAAAGATAAAGCAGGCATTTTTCCCGTAGTACGCTCTATGAGCGAGATTGCCGGAAACATGTCGATACTGGTAGGCTCTGAATACCTTAGCGGGTTTAACAGCGGTGGCCGCGCGGCTATGCTGGGTGGCATATCGGGTGTTCCACCAACAGAGGTTGTTATTATTGGTGCCGGTACGGTAGGCGAATATGCTGCCCGTGCGGCTATAGGCCTGGGTGCATCGGTTAAGGTGTTCGACAACTCGTTGTACCGCCTGCGCCGTTTACAAAACGATTTAGGTACCCGTATTTATACTTCAATCATCCAGCCTACGGTATTGGCTAAGGCGCTTAAAGAGGCCGACCTTGCTATTGGTGCCATACGTGCCAAAGAAGGCCGCACGCCTTGTGTGGTTACAGAGGAGATGGTAGAACAAATGAAATCGGGTGCGGTGATAGTGGATGTGAGTATTGATCAGGGTGGTTGCTTTGAAACATCGCGCGTTACCAACCATACCACCCCTATATTTAAAAAACATGGTGTGGTACACTATTGTGTGCCTAATATCGCATCGCGGGTATCATATACCGCATCATACGCCTTAAGCAACATATTTGCCCCTATACTATTAAAAATAGGCGAGAGCGGAGGTATGGAGCGTTTCTTGAAACGCGATGCCGGGGTACGCAATGGTGTGTATATATATAATGGTATACTGACTAACAAGTTCATAGGCGAGAGCCTGAATATACCTTATAAAGATTTGGATTTGCTGATGGCGGCGTGGTAATCAGTAGTTAGAGTACTGGTCTTGAAAAAATAAAACTAACTATAATAAACTAAATACGCATAAAATGTCAGTGGTATTATGGAAGTAATATAGGTTGTTAGCATTTTAAAATAGATTTTTAACTAACCCTTTAGCTTTAGCGTATTAAGCTCACCTTGCCAATTTTTATGGTTTCGTATTTAGCATAGGCTATAAATTTTATTTGGTACACATAAACACCTATTGTCGCTATTTTTCCATTAACTGTACCATCCCAACCTTCAGTAAATTTATCTGTAGAAAATAAACGAACACCCCAACGGTCGTAAATATCAAATTGGTATTCTGTAATATTACGGCCTTGTGGCTTAAATATTTCGTTTATACCGTCTCCATCTGGACTAAAAGCGTTAGGGATATAAATGCTGTAAGAGGGGTAAACCACAACCTTATTGTATGCAGTATCTACACAACCCGAGCTACTGGTTACCACTTGTATAATATTATATGTTCCTGTGTCAGGTAAAATTATTTCTGCATCGCAATCATTTATAATACTATTATCAGGCAAGATGTAAATGCAATTTGTTGCGCCGTTGGCGGTTGAAGTGAGTGTAATATTTGCATTATACTCATCTGCTAAGGCAGGTGATGCAATAAACGAAGCAACAGGGCTTGGTGTAACTGTTATTAATCCTGGTTGAGCTAAAACACCGCTGCACGACTGGCCGTTAGCTGTTACAGTTAGAGTTACATCATAGCTGCCTTCTGCAGTATACGTATTTATAGGGTTTTGTTGGGTAGATGTATTGCCATTGCCAAAATCCCAAACGTATGTCGCATTAGGAATACCCGACAAATCTGTAAACGATACTACTAATGGTGCGCAACCGCTGTTTGGGGTTGATGAAAACAAAACAACTGGTGCAGGGTTGGTTGTAATAGAATCAATATAGGTGCTGGTGCAGCCACTTTCACTAACGGTAAGAGTAATAATTTGCGTTCCGGTTGTAGAAAAAGTAATGCCAGCAGGATTTGCCAGTTGAGATGTGGATGGAAGCCCGTTCGCGCCAAAATTCCACAAGTAGCTGGTGTTTTGTGTTGTTTGACCTGTAGATGCAAAATCAAAGCTATTATTAGTAATACATTGTGCTGCAGGCGCTACAAACAAAGCTTGTGGTCCGTTAGTAACCTGTATTTGTTGCGAAAAACTTACCGGGGGGCAACCTTGCGAAATAACATCAAGTGTAACGGTATATGTTCCTAAACCATTGTACGATACATCGTAAACCTGCCCTTGTTGGCTATTAACTGCGCCACCACCAAAATTCCATGTAAACTGCGCCGATGTAGTATCTGCATTGCCTGTGTAGGTTATTATTGCAGGGTTATTGCCACATATAGGGCTATTGGTTGTAAACGTTGCAGTTATATTGCCAGACAGGTTTACTGTTATGGTGTCATCCTCCGTATTTCCGCAGGCATCAGTAACGGTTAAAATATAATCTGTTTGTGTTAAAGTAGGAGTGGGGTTAATATTTTGATTATTAGAATAAAAAACACCATTCTCTATCCATGCATAAGTTAAGGTGCCTGAACCACCCGTTATTTGTGGCTGTAAATTAACTTGCTGACTTTGGCAAATAGTAATATCATTACCTACATTTACTTGTAATGGAATAGCATCGTTAATTAATATCTCCAACGTATCAGTAACACAACCGATAGTATAAATAAGTTTAAACGTGTCAGCTTGATTTTCGGTAACATTGTCTTGTAGCGCTGTTAGTAAAATACTTGCCTGTGTTTGTCCGGCAGGTATGGTAATAGAGCCAGGCAGCGGGGTATAGTCTGTTCCTGAAGTAGCTGTGCCAACTGTTACATAATTTATGGTAATAGGCTGTGGCAAGGTAAATGGTAGTGTAAAATCTATGCTAGCTGGTGTGCAAGCTTCTGCAATTCCGCTATTAGGCAATGCCTGTGGCGATGTTGCCGTTATTGTTGGGCTGGATAATGAACTGGCTTCTAAAAACACCCCCGAATCTTTAAAACCATTAACCGCATCGGCAATCATTAGCTTTAATGAATAGGACTGGCAAGGTTGCACCTGGGCAGTGGCTGTTAAAACGGTGGTTAACCCATCAAATTTTATAGTTGTACTTACACCGTTATCTACATAATACTGTGTATTTGTTGCAGGGTTAACCGTTTGTATAGATACCGGTTGTAATGAAGGTAATAAGGCAATATTTGTGGGGTTAGGAAAACCCGGGCCAGATATAAAAAATGCAAAAGCATCGTAATACTGGGCGTTAGGGTTAGGATTTTCAGGCCATTCCTCCGAAGCAAATACGTACCTGAAAGTGATTGTATTAGCCTGAGGAAGTACATCAAATGATAACACAGCACCATCCCTTGTTTGTACACCAACAATCTGTGTAAGTTCCGCTACTCCGGCACCATTCATGTTATTACTCATGGAAGTAGAGGCTGGCCCCGGAATGTTGTTTACATTACAGGTAGCCATTACTATGCCGCCTGCTAATCCTAAATTAGTATTGCCACCTGCCGTAAAAGAACCTATCTGCCCAGCGCCGCCTGTGTATTGTACGTTTGAAATTGTTACCCCGGGCCCTACTAAATTATTTTGCACTAACTGCGTGTAATTACCCCCTGACGGGGTAACCACTAATTGCGCACTAATTTTTAAGGCGCATAGCAATAGTATGTATAGTAGTTTTATTTTCAATTTACTATGTAAGTATAAAACTTATGAATAGCGTATAGCATTCTTCAACTTACAAAGTTCAGCATTTTAAGTTTCTTTATTGTTAAGCCAATATTGTAGAATTAATTTAGGGGTTTGCTTTATTGGTTTTTAATACTGTGTTTTTATATATGCCTCTTATATTTATCAAGAAGCACATACGATATAAGAGTACCGCTTACCATAAACAATAAAGCCCGATATTTGCTTTTTATAGCAAGTACAATAGCATTGGATATTCTCCCCTTAAATAGTTGGTTAAATACCGACAATAAGCCTGTAGTAATTGCAGGGCCATGCAGTGCCGAGACAGAAGAACAGGTACATGCGGTTGCCCGTGGCTTAGCCCAAATTCCGCAGGTAAAAGTAATGCGCGCCGGTATATGGAAACCGCGGACCCGCCCCGGTAGTTTTGAGGGAATGGGTAGTGTGGCATTGCCCTGGCTGGTAGATGCCGCCAAACAAAATGGATTATTGTCGGCTTGCGAAATTGCCACCCCTAAACATGTTGAAGAAGCCCTTAAGGCGGGTGTTGATGTGTTGTGGATAGGGGCAAGGACAACGGTTAACCCCTTCTCTGTTCAGGATATTGCAGATGCTTTGCAGGGTGTGGATGTTCCTGTGATGGTAAAGAACCCCGTAGCGCCCGATTTGCAGTTGTGGATAGGCGCTATTGAGCGCGTGGCATCAGCAGGGATTAATAAGATTATAGGGGTACACAGGGGTTTTCAAACCATTGCTAAAACCAAATACCGCAACAACCCTTTGTGGGAACTTGCCATAGAATTTAAAACCCATTTGCCGGGTGTGCCGTTGTTTGTTGACCCCAGCCATATTGCAGGGAAAAGCGAACTGGTGGCCGATGTGGCACAAAAGGCGCTGGATATGGATATGGACGGGCTGATGATTGAAACCCACCCTAACCCCGCCAATGCCCTTAGCGATGCCCGCCAGCAGATTACCCCTGCCGAACTGGCCCAACTGGTAAGCAGTTTAGAGTTGCGTAGCGCCAATAGCACCAACCTTGAGTTTCAGAGCAGGCTGGAAGAGCTGCGCAGCATAATGGATAGTATTGATGAGGAGATACTCCGTGTAATAGCCCGCCGTATGGCCATAGCCGAAAAAATTGGCGAGTATAAATACCAAAACCATGTTACCATACTCCAGATAAAACGCTGGAGAGAGATACTGGCTACCCGCACCGCCATTGGCAACTCTGTGGGGTTAGATGAAGAGTTTGTAAAGGCATTGATGCAACTCATCCACAAAGAGTCTATCCATGTGCAGACAGAGTTGGTAAGGAAACAGGAAGGGGAGTAGAGGGTAGTTAATTGATTAGAAAGTTGCTAAAAGTTTACATACTTTTATAGTATGGATATAACCTACTCAATAGACCCATTAAGTTTTATAGCAGCTATAATTAGCTTGGGTGTAGCATACAAAGCATATATTATTTCTGTAAATGCTACTAGACTTTCTCAACTTCAGTTTTTACAAGAGCAAATAGTTAATAGAGCAATAGATACAAATAGAATTTTTTCTGAAAATGTAGCGCGGCTACCTATAGTAAATGCAACAGATCCTAATTATCTTATTAGAACGTCTTGTGTTCAAATTATTACGTCAATACAGCTATTAGATAATTCTATTAATTCACTTAATGTAATTGAAATCAGTAGTAAAAGAGATTATTTACTACTTCAGTATTGGATACAATTAGATACTTCTTTAAGAGAATTTATTAAATCAAATACTAATGGAGATGCTCCTGTTTTGGTTGATGTAATTACTTTAGATCATTTGATGATAATAAGAGATTCTTTTTCCAGATATTATGAAAACTATTAAGCCCCCACTTTTGCGGAGGCTTCAAATATTTTCTGACTACTGATTACTGACCTCTGACTACTTTGGAGTTACCCACTCAGCACCTACAACAAACTCATTGTCGCCAATGGTGCGTGGGGTTATGCTTTCTATGTTTTGGGTAAACTTAACCTCGCCTGTGCGGCTGTCTAGTGTAGTAATGCTAAGGGGTATGCCATTGTAGTTTTTATCGGCAAAGGCTTTCATTACGCCACCCATTTTAAACATGAGGGGCAGGTCGGCAACTTTAAGGCCTTTAACATCGGCAACCTTGCAGGTAGTGGTTGTGCCGGGGGCTTCTATAACCACCTGGCTGGTAGTGTAGCCAATAGCATTTTCGGTAACACCGGTCTCGGTAAACTTATAGTAAATAGCCAATGCAGGGTTGTTAAGGCTGCTAAGGGGAATATCATAACGGGCTTTTTTGCCTTGCACCTCGGTAAGCATAACAGCGTTAAGGCTGTTGTTTGCATTGATAACGATGGTGTAGGTATACGGCTCGCCTTTGGTAACGGTGTTGAACACCATTTTGGTGTTGCCGCCTTTTAGCAGCATGTTTACCGATGCGGTTTCGTTAAGGTCTTTGTTTGATGTAGTAACGCGAATTTCGCCCTCAAAAGCTGCTTGTGCAAAGGCAGATACCGAGGCTAACATCAAAACTAAACCAACTATATATTTTAACTTTTTCATTTCTTAATTCTCAATTTTTAACTATTAACTTTTAGTTTTTAGTTTTCATATTAGTTGCCTACAGGCCCTTTTAAGAAAGCGGTGTTGTAGTTATTATCGGGCACGTTGCAGTTATTGCCGTTGCGGCGTATAGCAAAACCTGCATTACCCGGAACAGGCACAGGTACCGGTATTGGTATGTTCAGGTTGTTTACAATAGGTATAGTAATAGGCCCAATGAATGGGATATTAACTGTAACGCTTGCCGATAGGTTTAAAGCAAAGGTGCCTTGGCTGCCGGGGAAACCGTAAGCACCACCGTCGCCACCCAAAACGTAAGGGTTTAGGGTAATAGTAACCGGCCCAATGGTAATCGGGATAGGGAAGTTTAAAATGCCGCCTAAGCCCGGAACGCCAAACTGGCCTGCTGTACCGTTAGTGCCCGGCGAGTAGAATGACAAGCCTATAATATTTTGAGTAGTTCCTCCTAGGCCGCCACCAGCACCGCCGCCGCCGCCGCCGCCAATTAGCGCGCCTAAAAATACCGGTCCAACCTGCACCCCAATGCGGAAAGCCATAGACCCGCCGCCGCCGCCGCCGCCCCAAATGTTAAAGTTGTTTATAACCGTAGTAGGTAGGGTTAGCGATATAGCGTCGCCACCATCAAAACCTTGCCCGGTAAGCGGGGGGTTAGCTGTGGGGTCGTTGGCAGTGCCACCATCGCCACCATGGCCAAGTATGTTGCCATTGTTTATAATAGCTACTAACGAGCCTGCAGGTAAGTTACCAGTTGTAAGCGTAGGCAAACCCGTACTGCCGCTTTGTAGTGTAACACCTGTGTTGATTATAGCTGTAACACAAATAGGTGTGTTGGTTGGTACGTTTTGGTAGGTAGCGTATAAGTCGGCAGAGAGGTTATAGGTTTGTGCCGAGTTTATTACGTTTAGTATGTAGCAGGGCTCTATGTATAAAGAAAACACCTGGTTAACAATATTAGGCCCACATAGTGATTGTATAACCACGGGGTAGGTGCCGCTTTGGGCAAATGGCGTAGCGTGGAAGGTGATAGTTACTGTGCCGCTGCTTAGTTGTGGGTTGGGGCTTATGGTATAGGTAACCCCTTGTGGCAACTGGCTTATTAAGTTTACTGCTATGTTTTGCGGGCTGCCTGTTGTTTGGTTTAGGGTTAATGATACACTAACCGAATCAGAAACTACACGGTCAATAGTATCGCCACTGGCGCTAAGTTGCGCGTTAAAAAAGCAGTCGTTACAATCAACCTGGTAAACGTTTAGCCAGCATACGCCGTTCCAGTACTGTATGGTACTGTCTTGCACGTTAAAGATAGTTAGGCCGTGGGCGGGGTTTGCAATAGCATCGCGCTGAACGGTGTTCATACGTGGGGCTAAGAAACCAAGCTTTGTTGATACCAGGTCGAGAAGGGCTGTGCTGTCTGGGTTAATGGTGCCAATGCCTACATTGCCGGGGTTTTGGGCACTAAGATTGGCCGTAAATAGGGTAACTAAGGCAAACAGCAACACCAGGTTGCGGGTAAAAGTATATTTCATGTTGGTTAAGACGTAGGTTTCAAAGATATGTTTTTATGTAATAAGGCAAAAGGGTTAACGGTAATTTTATATCTCATAACAAGATTAACAAGTAATAAATTGATGGACAGGATAAAATTATGTGCGCGGCATTTTCACTCCTTAATATGAGGCAAATCTTACAGAAGGTGCGGTGCGGACTATAATCCTCTTAGACGGGGATTTACTATATTTGCGCCACAATGAGCAATTTTAAAAGAACATTAGTTACGGCGGCGTTGCCTTATGCCAATGGTCCTGTGCATTTGGGCCACTTAGCGGGCTGCTACCTGCCTGCCGATATATACGTACGTTACCTAAAGCTGAAAGGCGAAGAGGTTTTGTTTATTTGCGGAAGCGATGAACATGGCGTACCTATTACCCTGAAAGCAAAAGCAGAGGGCAAAACCCCGCAACAGGTGGTAGATTATTACCATAATATGATGAAGGGGGCTTTTGAAAAATTTGGTATAGACTTTACCCATTATTCGCGTACATCATCGCCGGTGCATTACCAAACAGCATCGGAGTTTTTTACTACACTGAACAAAAAAGGCAGCTTTGAGCAGATTGAGAGTGAGCAGTATTATGATGAAGAAGCCAAGCAGTTTTTGGCCGACCGCTATATTGTAGGTACATGCCCTAACTGTGGCAATGAGAATGCTTATGGCGACCAATGCGAAAGCTGTGGGAAATCCTTAAGTCCGGATGATTTGATTAATCCACGGTCTAAGCTGAGTGGTGCTAAACCCATTAAAAAACCCACTACACATTGGTTTTTAAAGCTGGACGAGATTCAGGATAAGTTTTTGAATCAATACGTTGGTAGCCATCAAGATGATTGGAAAAGTAACGTTTATGGGCAGGTAAAATCTTGGCTTGACCAGGGGATGCAGCCCCGCGCTGTTACCCGCGACCTTGACTGGGGCGTGCCTGTTCCGGTAGAAGGTGCTGAAGGTAAAGTGCTGTATGTGTGGTTTGATGCGCCTATTGGCTACATATCAGCCACCAAAGAATGGGCTATAAAAGAAGGCAAAGACTGGGAGTTGTGGTGGAAGAATAATGATACCCGACTGTTGCATTTTATTGGTAAGGATAACATTGTCTTTCACACGCTGATATTCCCCGCCATGCTTTGGGCCGACGGCACCTACATTTTACCCGACAATGTGCCTGCTAACGAGTTTTTGAATTTAGAGGGAGGCAAGCTCTCTACATCGCGAAATTGGGCGGTGTGGCTACATGAGTATATGGAAGACCTGCCCAACAGGGAAGATGAACTTCGATACGTACTAACATCAATAATGCCTGAGAGCAGCGATAGCGAGTTTACCTGGAAAGATTACCAGGCACGTGTTAACAACGAGCTGGTGGCTATTTTGGCCAACTTTATAAACCGCGTTATGGTGCTTACGCATAAGTATTACGAAGGGGTAATGCCTGATGCCAAAACCACAGCCGAGTTTACCGACCAGGGTTTGCTTGACCGCACCAATAAGGCGTACGACGAGGTAGACCGTTATCTGGCAAATTTCCGCTTTAGGGAGGGCCTTGCCGAGGTGATAGACCTTTGCCGTGCAGGTAACAAATACCTGACTGATAAAGAGCCCTGGAAAGCGCATGCTACCAACCCAGAAGGTACTGTAGAGGTGCTATATAACTGCATTAAGCTTACGGCCCACTTGGGCACGCTGTTGCAGCCGTTTTTACCTAATATGGCAAAACGCATATTCGGCCTGCTAAACCTTGCCAAAAGCGAGTACAGGTTTGATGAGGCAATTGAGTTAGCCGCAGGCCACAAACTTAATCCCGCAGAGCCTTTAATACGCAAGGTGGAAGATAAAGACGTGGAAACACAGATAGAGAAGTTGAACGCCAACAAGGTGGTTAATACCCCTGCACCAGCTATTGCTAGCGAGGTGCCTAAGCCGGAAGGCAAAGCACCTATTACTTACGACGATTTTACCAAGCTGGATATCCGTGCCGGTAAAATAGTTTCTGCAGAGAAAGTTGAAGGAGCCGACAAACTGCTGAAGCTTGGTGTTGATATAGGTTCTGAGGTTAGAACAGTAGTGTCTGGCATAGCACTTTATTACACTCCGGAGCAGGCACTTGGAAAACAAGTCACAATTTTGATAAATTTGCAGCCGCGTAAGCTCAGGGG
>JAIXUZ010000168.1 GCA_027483285.1 Bacteroidota bacterium | reverse complement strand
CTACCACCGCTATTTAAAAAAGCTTAAAACGTTGCTGGGGAACAATCCGCTGGTGACTGATTTGCAAACACTACGGTCGCTGTTTAACCAGCTGATAAGCAATACTACCATTCCCTTTTATGGCGAGCCGTTGCGCGGCTTACAGGTAATGGGTATGCTGGGAACCCGCACGCTCGATTTTGCAAATATTGTGTTCCTATCAGCTCACGAAGGGGTTTTGCCCCAGGGCAAGGCAGGGCACTCGTTCATCCCCTTCGATATAAAAAGGGAATATGAATTGCCTACGTATGCTGATAAAGATTCCATATTCGGCTACAACTTTTACCGCTTGTTGCAACGCGCCAAAAAGGTGTGGATACTCTATTGCACCCAAACCGATGGTGGTATAGGCGGCAAAGAAAAAAGCCGTTTTATTGTGCAGCTGGTTAATGAGTTGAAAGGGCCTAAGATAGAAGAGAAGCTGCTGGAGATACCGTTGGGCACTGCGCACGATAATGTTATCAGCTTTAAGAAAACACCTGCGGTAATAGAAAAGCTAACGCAGATAGGGCAGGGGGAGAAAGGCTTTTCGCCATCGGCACTTACGATGTTTATACGCTGCCCGTTGCAGTTTTATTTCAGGTATGTGGCGGGGTTAAAAGAGAATGAGGAGGTGGAAGAAACACTGGAGGCCGCTACTATGGGTACGGTTATCCACAAGGTACTTGAAACACTCTTTAGGCCTTATATAAACCAGCTATTGAAACCCGAGCATATTGAAACCATGCAGGGCCTTGCACCTATGGTTATAGACCATGTGTTTAATGATGAGCTGGGGGCTGAGAATTACCAGTTTGGTAAAAACCTGCTGATATACCGGGTATCGAAACGGTTTGTAGAGAACTTTTTGGCCTTTCAGAAACAACTGTTGCAGGACGATACCGATAAAGGCTTTGATACGGTTGTAACCAATTTAGAGCAGCCATTAGCCGCGCCGTTTATGGTTGGCGGTACCGAAGTGAAAATAGCAGGCAATGCCGACCGGATAGAACAAAGTGGCAACGACATCCGCCTGATGGATTATAAAACAGGCAAGGTTGATAATACCGAACTGAAGTTTACCCAGTGGGATGATTTGATAAAGAACCCTGACTATGCGAAAAGCTTTCAGCTATTAACCTACGCATGGTTGTACCATAAAGGCAACCCCGAGGTGGCGGGCAGGTTGCGACCATCTATTATAGCCTTTACAAAGCTTAGCGATGGCCTTAAAGAGTGTGTTACCCCTATTAATGCCGGATATATTACGGATGAGGATTTGGTGGGCTTTGAGGCTGTATTACAGCAACTGCTAACACGCCTGTTTAATACAGAGGAGCAGTTCTTCCAAACCCCTGAAAAGCAAAATTGCAGATACTGTATTTATAACAGTATCTGCAACCGCAACTAGTAAAACAATCTTAAATCTACTATATTTATTCCTTTGGTTTAGGTTTTTTTATCTGAATTAATCAACTACTACAATACGTTTAACGGCATCGCCCATGTTGGTTTTAATGGCCAGGAAGTAAATACCTGCCGGAACATTTTGGGTATCGATAGTCATCAGGTGGCCGTCTAAATCGTCGGGACGCTGAGTCATAACTTTAGAACCAATGGCGCTTAACATAGTAACCTCGGTAATGCTAAGCTTGCTGTGGGTGGTGTTAATTTTAACACTACCACGGGCGGGGTTAGGGTATGCTTTAACAAAGCCCTGTACCTCGTCTTTAGTAATAATATCATCAGAACGGCTACCAGAAGTACCGTTATTATCAGTACCGCTAACATAAGGGTTAGCAAAGGCACCACTAACCCCGCTACCGCTGTTGTCAGCGGTAACGGATTTAATATCTACAACAATTACAGAGGCGCTGCCGGCATCGTTATCCTGTATAACGCCTGAAACATTATCAATGGTAATCTCTTTAAGGTTGCCAAAAAGAGTTAGTTTGCCACCGCTGCCACCAATGGTACCACCACCGTTTACAGGGGTAATGGTTACATCATCAGTAGCAAGGTTTGATACATCAAGAGAAACCAACATATAGTCGCCTTTTATAACCTGCGATTTGATGGGTACTTCCTGAGTGCGGCCATTAATATTTATGGTAAAGTTTTGCGGCTGGTAGTTTGTTATATTCCCTTTTTCTGTCTTAAGGGTAAGTTCTATAGTGCCTTTTTGAATATCGCCAACAGTAACGGGACTGCTAAACGAACCATTTTGAGCAAAGCCTGTTGTGCATGTAAACACAAAAGCTAATGCGGTTAAGCTTTTTAAGCCAGCGGTAATGCCCTGCAATAATCCCTTGCCGAACATTAAATCAGGTTGTTGTGTTTTCATGGTTGCTTTGTTTTTTATGTGTTTAACAATACTCACTATGCAAATATTACGATAATAATACGTTAAATCAAATACATGTTTTGCAGTTTATCGGATGCAAAAAGGACTAAAAATCCATAAATAAAAATAATAAGAAATTGAAAATCAATAAGTTAATATCTGTATTTTATCGCCTAACCTGCTTAAATTTATCCGTTTATCGGAAAAAGCTGCATTTTTAGCTTAAATTGCCCTACTTAAATACAAAAATGACAGAGCGTACTATACATTTTACGATAGCCGAAGCCGAAAGTTTCGATACGTTGCCTGAATATTTAAAGCCGCTGATGGCAAAGGCCCGGGAGGCTGCCAAAACTGCCTACGCACCCTATTCGCAATACAGGGTTGGCGCCGCTTTATTATTAGCCGATGGAACTATAATAATTGGCAACAACCAGGAGAATATAGCCTATCCATCAGGAGTGTGTGCAGAGCGGGTGGCGTTTTTCTCGGCATCGGCAAATAACCCTGGTATGGAAATACAGGCGGTAGCGGTTACTGCAATAAATGAAAGAGAACAGGACGATGTGGCTTGTACCCCCTGCGGTGCCTGCCGCCAGGTAATGGCTGAATATGAAACCAAACAGGGCAAAGCTATACCTTTGGTAATGCCGAGTGGAAACGGCGCGTATATGGTAACAAAAAATATTGCTACACTTTTGCCGTTTCAGTTTGAGGCCGAAGGGTTAAAGAAAGGGTAATGCCCGCATTACAATTAATTTAAATAACAAAGCTATATTAATGCATAATGAAAGCAAATAGCTAATTAAAAACACAATGAGTAAAAAAGATAAAGAACTTCGCAAGTGGTTAACAGAGGAGATTTTGACAGTTCTGAAAAAGAGCAATAAAAAGCCATTAAACTATAAACAAGTTGCCAGTGCCTTAAATATAGGCGAACCGAATGTAAAGAAAACCATTGCCGATGTATTGAAAACAATGCACAGCAGTGGCACGGTTGAGGAGGTAGGGTATGGCCAGTACCGCGCAAAGCAGGTAGGTACGCATGTGGTGGGTGTGGTAGATATGACGGCCTCAGGGTCGGGATATATTGTGAGCGAAGGCAACACAGAAGATGTGTATGTAAACGCACGCAACCTGAAAACTGCCCTTAATGG
>JAIXUZ010000258.1 GCA_027483285.1 Bacteroidota bacterium | reverse complement strand
GTGTAACACATTTTGCCTGTGCAAACGAGGTTGAATTGATAAACAACCTGAAAGCCCTGCTTAGCTACGTTCCGCAAAATTGCGAAGAAGAAGCCCCTGCCCTACCCTACACTCCGGGTAATGAAAAGCGCGAGAAGCTAAATACCATCATCCCCGAAAATGCAAACTCCCCTTACGACATCCGCGAAGTTATTACCGAAGTGGTTGATGGCGGCGAGTTTTTAGAAGTACATAAAGATTACGCATCAAACATTGTGGTGGGCTTTGCCCGCCTGGGTGGCCGCAGCATTGGTATTGTTGCCAACCAGCCAGCTTATTTAGCAGGCGTGTTAGATATTAACGCATCTAAAAAAGGCGCGCGCTTTGTACGCTTTTGCGATTGCTTTAATATTCCGTTGCTTGTGTTTGAAGACGTTCCGGGCTTTTTACCGGGCACCGACCAGGAGTGGAATGGCATTATTACCAACGGCGCTAAACTCCTATACGCTTTTTGCGAAGCTACCGTGCCACGCGTTACCGTTATTACCCGCAAAGCCTATGGCGGCGCGTACGATGTTATGAACAGCAAGCACATTGGTGCCGACATGAACTACGCATGGCCTACAGCCGAAATTGCTGTAATGGGCGCTAAGGGTGCTGCCGAAATCATCTTTAAAAAAGAAATTGACGAAGCGCCTGATAAACAGGCTAAATGGAAAGAAAAAGAGCAGGAATATGCCGACCTTTTTGCCAACCCATACAGCGCTACAGAGCGTGGTTATGTTGATGAGGTAATACTACCTGAAAACACCCGTGATAAGTTAATTAAAGCATTTAAAATGCTGGAGAATAAAGTGGCAACTTTACCCCGCAAAAAACATGGTAACATACCATTATAATTAAACGTTATACCTTTGCATTAAACAGGCTTATGAAAACAGTAAAATTTATAGGAGCTTTAGCCATGGTTATGGCCATTCTTTTTACATCATGTGGAGTAGAAAAAAGGCGTTACCGTAAAGGTTACAACGTAAAGAAAGACAGTAAAGAAGAAAAGTCTGACATAAAAGATACAGGTACTGGCACTAAAACAGAACCTGCTAAAACAACCACTACTGTTGCTACCCCTGAAAAGAAGGTAGAGCAACCGGTTACAACTAAAGTTTCTGGCACCAATGGCACCTACGAGTTTAAAGTTGTGGAAGGCCCAAGGCCTGATAAAAAGGGTAAGAAAAAATACCCGATGAATATGCGCTAAATATCAATATTACATATACTTTCTATCAATATTTATCTACTATTCAACGTTTTACTGCATCAATAAACGCTGTTTGCCAAAACCGATAATGTTGCTTTAAAAGCTTATCGGCATTTTTTAAAATAATTTGACTCATATCAAATTAATTAGTTTGTTTGCTAAATCAAAAAACGCAAAAAATCTATCTGATGAAAAACTTCAAACTAATTACCTCTATTGGCCTGGCACTAACATTGGTTTTCGCCTCTTGTTCTTTAGAAAAACGCCACTACAACAAAGGCTATGCTATCGACTGGAATTCGAAAGCACCAAAAACTACAGAACAAGCCGCTAAAAAAACAGCCCCGGTTTCAATAGAAAATCCACAAAGTATTATTACTGTTAAGAGTGTAGAAAACAACCGCAAAACAGAAACGGCTGCATCGCCAGAACTTACTGCATCAACAACCCAAACCGCCACTGCCACTGCTAAGCACGTAAAAACTACAACAACTTCGATAGAAAACCCTGTAAAAGTGCAAACTACCAAAGCTGATGTTAAACTTAATACTGCTATTGGCGCTAAAATTGCCAAAAAAGTAACAGATGCAGCAGATGGAGGCAAAAGCCAGATTATAGCCTTAGTGCTTTGCTGCCTTGGCTTTATTGTTATAGCCGGTATTCACCGTATTTATCTTGGCTACATAGGCATTGGCATTTTACAACTACTTACAGCAGGTGGCTGTGGTATCTGGACTATCATTGACCTTATCCGCATTGTTTCTGGCGACCTTGGCCCTAGAGATGGTAGCGGATACTCTGAAACATTGTAATTGAAAAAGAATTTTTTAAAAATATACCTCGGCGGGTTAATACTGGCGCCTATAGTGTTGCTATTATTACCCGCCGATTTTTTTGATAACGGCCAATCTGTTTGCCTATCTGTATTATTGCTTGATATGAAATGTTACGGCTGTGGCATAACAAGGGCAGTGCAACACCTTATCCATTTTGATTTTGCTACCGCCTGGCATTACAACAAACTGGTGGTAGTTGTTGTTCCATTACTACTGATAGTTTGGGTACAAGAACTTAGAAGGGTTAAAAGGCTTATAAAATCTATAGCCTGACTTTGGATAATATTTTTCTTTTATGCATAACTTAGAAAGACATTTAGACGTATAACAATTTTAAAAAGAACTAAGAGATGAAAAGAATTTACACTAATATGACAGTAATGGCCCTTGCCATTATTGTGTTTTTAAGCGCGTGTTCTGTTGAGCGCAGGCACTACAGGCCGGGCTTACACTTTAACTCAGAAGTTAAAGCGCCTAAACCAGAGGTTAAAAAGACTGAAACTGCCCCTGAACCTGAAACAGCTACAGCCCCTGTTGAAACACCTGCAGAAGATGCTACAGCCGAAGTTATAACTCCGGTAACTACAGCACCGGCAGCCGTTACAGTGCCTGAAGCTAAAAAGGTTCTAGCATATAATTCAAATGTAAAAGCTATTGCAAAGCCTGTAACCAAGTTGGGCGATAAGTTTATAGCTACAAACATAATCAGCAAGAAAGCCTTACACGGTCAAAGCCCACGTGGTATGATGGCAAGTAAAATACTATCTATAGTTCTATGTATTTTCTTAGGCTGGCTAGGTATACACCGTTTTTACCTTGGCTTCCCTGTTTCGGCTATTATCATGGTATTACTATTTATTTTATCAGGCGTAGGTGGTTTCTTAGCAAT
>JAIXUZ010000130.1 GCA_027483285.1 Bacteroidota bacterium | reverse complement strand
TTGTCTATCTTTGCTTCTAATGCATTACCCGTTGCTGTTGTAGCAACTGGCTTTGTTGTCGCAGGTGCTTTTGTTGCTTTTGCTTTTGCCATATGTATATATTATCTGTTATATGTTTTATAATAACCTGTTAATTTTTTTATGAGTTTCTACAAATATTTAAATGCGGCTGACAATAATCCAGCGAAGCAAACAAAGAATACCACTGTGAATATCAGTGTGCTGGCTGATTGTTCTTCACCCAAATCGGTAATCTTATCGGCATCTCCGGTGCAACTCTTGACATATTGTCTGATAATCATGAGACGGTTATATTCGGCTTTTTCATAACGGTCGGCATAACGGTTACGGTATGTAATTACAAATGCATATACAGCCCCAAATATAAAATGTATAAATGTCAACACAAAACATATGATGATATTAAACCATCCGGACAGCCCCTTACTAAGAAATACACCGAGTGGGGGTACCAATATAGTGATTAGATATCGCAAAGGGGCCATACCAACAATCATTCCGAACTTTTCACTATTTGGAATTAACCCATCATATGAACCATATACGGTATCATATACTAATTTAAAGCCAAATGTGCTAAAGTCCCATACAAATGCACCCAGACGGGTAAAAAGGTCTATCACAAAATCAATTATACCGACGATTAGCATAGTGATTGGTCCTTGATTCTGTAATAATGCCGCTTTATTTTGTGCTTTCGCCCGGTCTCGTTTTAATTTGCGCCGATATGCTGGGGTATTCTTATAATTAAATTCTTGGTCTGCCATATTTCTTATATTTTATATTTTTATGGGTAATACTTTTTATGGTTTATATAGATATTTTTAATAAATTTAACCCTTACCGTTTCAAATAAAAAAACTTTTCTGGGTTAACCCCAAAAGCCAAACGCTGCAAGCCAGTATGCCTTCGCACGTTCTTCAACTGCATTGGCTGTGAAGCCGGCTGTGTGAACCTCGTGGAGAGCTGTGATGAATGCAGGGAAAGCCTGGCAAACATCAAATGCATATGTCTTGCCATACCTGGATGGCTTTGGGTCCTCGGCGATGGTCAGCTTGTATGTGAGGTCTCTAAATGAGCCTGCTGTGCGCCGTCCTGTCTGGTCGTCCGTTCGGAGGGTAATGTGTGCACCTTGGCAGTCTGCGCGTGTGAGGCCACCAATCTCGATGCTCACGTTGCGCATCTCGATGGTCGGTGCACCGTAGCGTGAAAGCACCTCGGCTAACCGGAGGATGACGTCACCGAGAAAGTAACGGTCATCTTGGCTGTCAGGAATCTGAATGTCGCGCACAAGGATGAACTCGGCGGCTTTCTCAATGATGGTGGTTGCGTCCATGGTAGAAACTCAATTGCTCGAGGATGGAAAATACTATTATAAATATAAAAATATTAAATCAATTTTATTTTTTGCTAAAAGTAAATAAAAGCTAATCTTTTCAACAATACAATAAAATCAATGCATAGATGAGTCCCGGGAAATAGAACACCAATGTTAATAATGCGGTGATTAGAACATTAAACCAGCCGGTGAGCCCATATTCCATAAATACACCCACGGGCGGACACAATATCGTCGCTATAATAACACTGAACGGAATTGTGCCTTCCGCGGTTTTATAGCACTTTTGACCAGAACATGAATTAACTAATTTGTCACTCGGCTCACCAGGGTCAGGAACATTATCTGCGCCCCATAATGCCTGAACAGAATTGCGACCAATCCAATTAAAAAATGTACGTATACCAGTCATAACAAGAGTAATAGGAGCCATAATTATTTCCAATACCAAAAAATTGACAAGCCCCGTAATACCATCATTTATCAAATAACGAATGGCAATAACGCCAATAAAAAATGTAGTCCGGATAATCCAAACGACGAGCCCACCGAGCCATATTAGGAATTTCGGAATAAATAAAAACATCCGCGCGAGACCTACGACAAAGTTTATAATATCTTTTATAAACCCTCCCTTCATTCGTGTAAACCATTCTATGTGATTTATTTTGTCGGTAAATAATTCCTTTGTTATCGTATTCCGTGTGATTGGTTTACCATTATATGATAAATATATACAACCTGTGTAATATTTTGCCATGTCTGTATCATGTTCGCAAATTGTCCGAATGATTATATTATATAACTGTGATGATGATACGTTACTCAAGTTTATCATCCGTGTAACGCATCCAAAATCTTTTACTGATAAGTATTGTTCTGTCATTATCAACTTGTTATTTGCAAGTATTTGTTATTGCTATTGTTATTGTTTGCTTATACTTATTAAATTCGTTTTTTTTGTTTTGCACAAAAGAAAAATAGAAAGCTTGGTCTGCTTTAACTAACAATATAACAAAATCAATGCGTAGATAAGCCCTGGGAAATAGAATATCAGTGTTAGTAGTGCACATATGGCAATATTGAACCAGCCTGTAATCCCATATTCCATAAATACACCCACGGGCGGACACAATATAGTTGCGATGATAACACTAAATGGTATTGTTCCTTCTGTTGTCTTATAACATTTGGTTCCGTATCCACAATCTTTGCCATCTGCGCTTGCCTTCTCTTTACTAAAGAACTGTGAATTTTTCTCATCGGCGTCACTATCCGGCACATTATCGGCACCAGTCATCACCGATTTCAATGTCATGTCACCAAATTTATTAAACACGCGCCGCGCCATAACCATAACCCAGCCAATGAGTCCATCGATTATTAAATATGTAAGGCTTTTAACCATAAGCATAATATCAGCCGGTAAACTGGGTAAGAATACCAAAAAAAACCATATGTGTAGCCGTATCATCCATGTAATAAATGCGCCAATATATAACAGTATTTTTATGATAAGTAATATGGTATTTATAATTGCCCTAATTGGTTTTATAATTGGACTAAATATTTTACCAAAAAACGAAAGTATACCATTTAATATAGAATCGAATATCCCACCGCCGCGTGTTTTTGGCACCATATAAAATCGCTCGATGATATCTGTTTGCCCTATCTTATCGCATGGGATGATTATGTTATCTTGGCGCAGGGTATCGGGTTCATGATGTGTATAATCATGCCATACTGTATCTGCAAAATTATAATATAATTTACGGATTGTTTTATTTGCCATTTATTTATTTAAATATATGGTTTCTATTTCTTTTATTATCCACATTGATAATTTATAATCCATCAATTAAACCTACTAAAACAAGCGGTATTTTTGCAGCGATTGGAAACAATTCTGGTAACTGTTGTAAATTGTCAGCTAATGGAACCCCATATTCAGAGTTAATTGCCATTAAAAAATATGTAATACCCATAACAGTTATAGTGTATGTTCCAAAAACAGTATATACAATTAGTGAAACGCAAAACATTGGCTTTAATATAATTAAGGATAGTTAAATATATAAATTAACTAAATTTACCAATATGTTTTTAATATAAAAAAATAAAAGAGCCTCAATTGAGTTATGACATCAAGTATG
>JAIXUZ010000056.1 GCA_027483285.1 Bacteroidota bacterium | reverse complement strand
TCCTTTACCTTGTGGTGCAGGGTTTGTTCTGCGGTGCGTTTTATCAGGTTGTGCGCTTCATCTTTACCAAGGTACCTGTCTATAACCCCATGCACTGCATAGATAGCCGGGGTAAGCCCCACCGCTATTATCAGCTTAAACAGGTAACCCGTAAAGCCAATGGCTATAAATTGGTTAAAGGTCATCAGTTTATCGGCAGGTTTATCGTAAAAATTAAACACATCGGGCAGGTAAAAGGCTATGCCCAATACAATAAAAGAATCTACCAGCTGCGATATTACCGTAGAACCTGTAGCCCGCAACCATAGCATTTTTCCACCCGTACGCTCCCTTAAAAACCAAAATACAAACACATCAACCAACTGCCCTACCAAAAAAGCGGTAATGCTTCCCACAATTATCAATTGCGATTGCCCAAGTACCTTATTATATTCATAATCCTGCACGTTTGAGAATGGCGATGCAGGAACCTTCATAGAGAAAAATATCACCACAAAGGCATACGCAATTAACGCTGCCGTAAGTAACGACAGTTTACGTACCCCTGTTTTACCAAAGTACTCGTTTATTAAATCAGTAGTTATGAAAACTATAGGCCATGGCAATATACCCATACTTAAGGTAAACGGTCCAAGTGTAATCAGCTTACTGCCAATAACCTCGGCCACCACAGCGTTGGTAATAAATATCCCCGCCAGTATTATAAAAATAGAGTCTTTTCTTGAATTGGTAATCATGGGGTAAACTAAAAGTAAAAATCTAAAAACTAAAAGTGGGCAATATTTTAATACCAACAATGCTATTTTTCACTTTTCGTTTTTAGTTGTTTGCTACACTACCAACTACCGCTGGCACCGCCGCCGCCAAAGCTACCGCCACCAAAGCCGCCAAAACTGCTGCCGCCACCGCCACCGCCCCATGAGCCACCACCGCCACCACCCCAAAATACAGGGCCCATTCCACCACTACGCAGGCCTCCGCCGCCACGGCCAAAAATTGATATCAATACTATTATACCTATAATTATCAATATTATAACACCAATGCCCGGCCCTTTGCTGCTGTCTTTAGCATCAGCCTGGTAGCGGCCGGCAACCATGTCTATTAATGAGTTTGTGGCTTTATCAAGCCCTTCGTAATAGTTCTTTTGTTTAAATGCTGGCTTTATGTCATTCTCTATAACACGTTTGGCAAGGCCGTCGGTAACACGGTCTTCAAGGCCATAGCCTACTTCAATATCAATTTTACGGTCATCTAACGCTACAAGAATAAGTATGCCGTTATTCTTATCTTTTTTGCCTATGCCCCACTGGCGCCCAATTTTTAGGGCATAATCCTCTATATCATAATTGCCGGTGGTTTTAATAGCTATTATGGCAAACTCTATAGAATTACTATCGTTAACAGCACGAAGCTTTTGTTCCAACCTGTTATTTTCGTCAGTGCTAAGCATACCTGCAAAATCGTTAACCATGCGCGGCGGCGACAAAGGCTCAGGTATTTCGTTAGCACCCCCGGCATCAGCCGGAGAATCAACATCTGTGTTTGCCCCGGCATTTTCAGTACGTGCTTCTGCAGGTGGCATAGAATCATTACCTCCACAGGCGTTAACAAACACCAGTAACAAAAACGGAATAAAAAAGAGTAAATACCTACGCATTAATTACCTATTGAAATATCATCAGATAATTCGTTCGAATCATCTTCCAGGCGCGGAAAATAAACAGAGAGTTTTTCTCCGGCCATTTCTATGCCTTTTACAAGGCCCGGCACAAAATTACCTTCCCTAAAATTACTTTGTATAGCATCGCGCACCGCAATCCAAAAATCATCTTTTACCTTAGCGTGTATACCTTCATCGCCCACAACAGAAAACTTTCTGTCTGTAATAGCAAAGTAAAATAAAACAGCATTACGCTCTTTTGTTTTGTGCATACCAAGGCTGCCAAAAACTTCCAGCGCACGTGCATAAGCATCGCCTTTGCAGGCTGGCTCAACATGCAAACGAATCTCGCCCGATGTTCTTAACTCAGCCTGCTTAATGGCGGCTATTACTTCTTGCTCAGAAGCTATAGAAAGCAATGGCTCTTGTTGCTGCATCCTTATATTAGAATTTAACCGTTGGGGCTTTTTCAGCGCCTGCATCAGCAGTAAACATAGCACGGGGTTCAAAGCCGGTTATGCCTGCTATAATCTTACCCGGGAAACGCATAACGGCGCTGTTATATAGCTTTACAGCAGCGTTATAGTCGTTTCTCGATACGTTTATCCTGTTCTCAGTCCTCGATAGCTCTGTCTGCAACTCTAAAAAGTTTGTGTTAGCCTTTAAGTCAGGGTAGTTTTCTGACACCGCCAACAGGCTCTTTAATGCACCTGCCAAACCATTTTGTGCCGACTGGAATTTTTTCATGTTTTCTTCCGTCATATCGGCTGCATTAATATTAATGCTGGTTGCTTTAGCACGCGCCTCTGTTACTGCTGTTAAAGTGCTTTTTTCAAAGTCGGCATAGCCTTTTACAGTAGACACCAAATTAGGAATAAGGTCTAACCTGCGTTGATAAGCACTTTGCACATCAGCCCATTTCTGATCAACAGCCAACTGCTTATCAACCATACCGTTGTATGATGAACAGCCCCAAAGGCCAAATATTAGAAAGAAGCCCACCAGGGCTGCTAAAATAATTACGTTTCTACTCATTTCTTATGTGTTTAAAACAAATGTATCAAAAAGCATGCTATTGAAAATATGTGCCAATTAGTCATTTGTAGTTATTACAGGCAGACGGATAACTCAGGCAGTTATTGTAATTACCGTGTTTGTTTTATCGGTTACCCTAAAGCGGTTATCTGTCCTATAGCCTACCACCCATGCTATTTTGCCCCCGCTTTCCATCAGCCATACCTCATCTTTCTCGTCATGGCTAAGCTTGCTGTCTTTAAAAAAGTCGCTAAGTAGTTTGCTTTGGGTCATACCAAAAGGTTGAAAACGGTCGCCTACCCGCCAGCGGCGCAGCGTTAGGGGGAATTTCAACTTATCAAAATCAAGTAACGCCACAGTAGCTGGTTGCTTCAGGTTTATTTTATCAGTAAACGTTTTAACGCTAAATGACAGCTTTACAGGTTTTTCAATAGCCTTTGTGCCTTTTTCAATGGTGTACTCTTTTACCTCGCGCTGCTTTTTAGGGCGAACGATGAGAAAACCCCTGTCGTGTAACAACTCATACTCATCAGCAATAAAGTGCTGCCCTGTTTGGCGCTGCAAAGCCTGTTCAATATCTTCTATCTGCTCGGCATTAAAACCATAGGGGTGCAATAGTTCAAACAAATACAAACCCAAGGGCTGTAGCTTTTTCAACTGCGCAATTTCAATATGTAGCTTATCGCCTTTTGCGGTAATAACATCTTCCAGCGCCCCATCAATAAACTGCTTAAGCACTTTGTTACTCTGTTCTAGCCTTGCAATGGTTTTTACAATGCTTTGGCTGAATGATGGGTTTATCTTCTCAAACACCGGCACCACCTTATGGCGTATAAGGTTGCGGCGGTATTTTACACTTTGGTTGCTCTTATCCTCGCGCCATTTAATCTTGTTGGCTTTGGCATAGGCTTCAATCTCAGCACGGGTGGCAAAAAGCAACGGCCTTACCAGGTTGCCTATTTTAGGTTTGATTCCCGTTAAGCCACTCAAGCCTGTGCCGCGGCTAAGGTTTACAAAAAACGTTTCGGCAACATCGTTGGCATTGTGCGCGGTAGTTATATAGTCATAAGCATGAATGCGGGTAAGGGCCTCAAACCACTCATACCGCAACCTCCTCGCCGCCATTTGTATCGACTCGCCATTTTGCTTTGCCACCTCCTTGGTTTTAAAGCTTTCGGCATGCAGGGCAAGCTTGTGTTTTTTGCAATAGGCCTTTACAAAAGCCTCGTCAGCATCGGCATCGGCCCCACGCAGTTTAAAGTTGCAATGGGCTACACTTAGTTTATGGCCTGTGTTTTGCAATATATGCAGCAGCACCATAGAGTCTATGCCCCCGCTAACTGCCACCAGCAGGTGGTTGCCCGCAGAGAATAAATCCTCGGCAGCAACAAAATCCTGTAAACGGGCGGCTAATGGGTGCATAAAATATTTTGTAGTACAAATGTAGATAATACGCAGATATGCGCCAGCAAAACCGTGCAGCCCTTTATTTACTTCCAGTTTTTAAGCCAGTTTGGTAACTAAACTTCCACCAAATATCCTACCATCAGCATCAACCGTAATATGGTTTATGCCGGGAGTTTTACCTTTGTCTAAGGTGCCCAGCTGTAGCTTAAAGCCCAGGGCTTCGGCACCGTTTAGGGTAGCCCATTGTATCAGTTCGGTGGTAGGTATCCCGGGGAAGTTGGCCACTATCGTTTTCAATTCATCTAATACTGAAAGGCTGTCGTTAGATGCTAAGCTATCCGTCCCCACCACAATTTTAGCACCCATTTGGCGTAGCATAGGCACATCGGGTAGCTTATTTTCAATATATAAATTAGCATTGGGGCATAGAGCCCAATACATCATTTTACCATAATCCATGGCCCATTGCACATCGGCTTGGGTGGTTACCGTGTTGTGCACCAGCAGTATACGGTTGCAGTTGGGCAGGTGCACTACGGTTGATGGCAACGAATTAAACCCCGTTGGCTTATAAGTACTTAAATCCAGTCCAAACTTTGCCATTTGCTCTGCCATAGGGCCTGTACCTGTGCGGAACAGCTCATTCTCGCCCTCGGTTTCCTGGTTGTGGATAGAGATTACCCCATCGCGCAGGTAATTATGCTCGGCTATCAACTTTAGCAGTTTGGTAGACAGTGAGTAGGTAGCATGCGGCGTAATGTTAGCCGGGGCATTGGGTAGTAACTCTTCCAGTTGGCGCAAAAGGGTTTCGCCATTGGCAAACACCTCTTCGGCTTTGTCGGCATTCAACCCAAAAAGCTCTATAAACGTATGGTAGAGCATGTTGCGCTTAGCCTTTTGGGCAAAGGTAAAATCGCTATTGCTAATATCGCCAACGGCTACAATGCCATTACGTAGCATTTCATTTTCGGCATCTTCAATAGCGCCAAAAACCTCCTCGTCGGACTGCCATTTGCGTACCGCCATCATCTCTTTAACAAAACCCGAAAGGCCTGTATGTTTAGCAATCTTTCCCTTTAGGTACGATAGCTCTAAATGGCAATGGGCGTTTACAAAACCCGGGGTTAAAATCCCCTCAAAGTGCTGCGCATTGGGTGCTGTGGCGGCGTACCCAACATCGCCAGGGCGTAGCAGGCTCACAATCCGTCCGTTATCTTCTGTTACCAATACCCCATTTTCAACAGGGGCTGTTGATACGGGATAAACATAATTGGCTGTTAAAAAGCGCATATAGTTACCTTTGTACATTGCCCGCTT
>JAIXUZ010000052.1 GCA_027483285.1 Bacteroidota bacterium | reverse complement strand
GTTGCGCATATATAAATGCAGGCACAAGCAAGCCTATAAGTAGCAGTAGCTTTTTCATAGCTACAAGGTATAGATTTAGTTGCGAGAGTTGGTGAAGTAGAAATAATTTTAATGCAATTAGGCAAGCCTACGCCTCTTTCCACTTATACTCTTTCATGTAGTACTCTATAGTACCATCATCATAAAAATCAATAATGGCATAGGCCGGGGCAAACTCCTGGTTGTTGCCACCCCACCAGCCGCCGCAAACAGCACCATTGCAAAGGTATTTTACGCCCAAGTATTCAACGGCATCCTGCAAATGGATGTGGCCGCTAAGGCATAGCTTTACATTTTTATGTTGATGGAACAGGTCTTTCAATTCAAGCGCCTCTACGTGCATTAAACCACCGGGTACGTTCCAGTTGTCGTTCTTTATGCGCTTGCCATCCATAAACACACACATGGCATAAATGGGTATGTGGCTCACTATGCATATAGGTGTGCTTTCAGGCGTCTTCTTCAGTTCCTCTTTCAACCAGTCTTTTTGTTCATCATCAAGCTTGCCTTTATAGCCCGAGCCATGCTTAAAAGTGCTATCCAGCATTATAAAATGCCAGCCGTTAAGGTCGTAGCTATAGTAGCGCTTAGGTATTTTCAGTTCCTCCACCGCCCATTGCTTGCCGTAGTGGTCGTCTTTTTTGTATTTGCCCAGCAGGCCCCAGCCAAACACATCGTGGTTACCTAATAGCGGGTGTATAGGCAACGAGCATTCATCCTTCAACATTTTATTCCAAAAATCCCATTGGGTTTTGGTACGCTCGCGGCTATGGCTAAAAGAGTCCATAATGTTATCGCCACTAAAAATAATAGCTTCGGGCTTGTCGTCCATATTTTGCACCTCGTGCAGGGCGGTTTTAAAGCCATAAGGCGCTGCCCCTTCGGGTTGCAAATGCACATCGGTAAAATGGGCCAGGCGCATACTGCGCTTGCGCGTAGGCGATACTATTGTGTTAGTAGCCCCTATAAATTTACCCGGCACCATGCTTAATGCGCCTGCCGCCAGCGCCGATCGTAGAAACCCTTTACGCGATGTTTTCATTGGCTAAATATATAAAAGGAATTGGAAAGGTTTATTTATTAGCATATTGCTAACAAAACCATAATATTAAAGTAAAAAAATCCCGCCGAAGCGGGATTTAATATGTTTTTATCAGGGGTATCCATTAATGCTTCTCAGCTTATTATAATATCCAGGCTGCAAATGTAAAGTAGAACCTTGCGCGTATTTTAAAATTTACAGGGTTGTTTACATCGCCTTGCAAACGTATTTGTGCTGTGTAAGGGTCTTTGGTCAGGCGGTCGGCAAATTTGGCAATGCCGCCATTGTCTAAAGTAAGTTTTTGCATGGCAGGTTCTTCGTAAACACCCATAAGGTTAACGTTTTGTAGCTGGCCAATAGTTACCTCATCATTACCACCTACGGACCCTATTTTAAGCGATGCGTTGTTTATTTGCAGGCTGTTATCGTTAGGGATAACATACTCGCGGGTGTAATATTTAACGCTGTCTAACACTACCGAAATAACATCTTTTTTGTGCTTGGCAAAATCAGAGGCCTGTGCGCTGGCATCTAATATCTGCAAATCATCATAAGTGGTAGAGCCTGTTGCATCAATAGGAAAATCAACCTGTACCTCTAAATTGAAATTCTTTTTAATGGTTTTCTTTTTGCCGCAGCCGTAGCTAAATACCAATGCCGATACCAGCATTGTGGCAACTATTAGTGAGTAAGCTTTTTTCATGTTAGTTGTTTTTGTTTAATACAAATATAGAATTAATTAAGTACTAATATAATCGCCTATACTTGTAGCTACAATGAATTATTTAGCGCATTTATACCTTTCTTACCACGATGTGGGCCTGTTGGCCGGCAACTTTATTGCCGACTCGGTAAAGGGTAACCCTGCGGGGCGCTATCCTGAAAAGATAGTAGAGGGTATTATAATGCACAGGCTTATTGATGATTTTACTGATAAGCATGCGGCAACTAAAGAAGCAGTAGAAATTTTCAGGCCGCGGGTAGGGCGCTATGCACCTGTGCTGTTAGATATTGTATACGACCATTTGCTGGCCGATAACTGGACTGATATAGCTGATATTGCCATGCCTGACTTTACAGAAAGTGTGCATACTAAGCTGGGTGTTAATTACCCGCTATACCCCGAACGAATGCAGCAGTTTTACAACAACATGGTTAAGTATAATTTTTTGCCAGACTATGGAACTTTGGAGGGGGTTGAGCAAACCCTGATACGGCTGCAAATGCGCGCTAAAACTGATGTTGATTTTGTAGCGGCTATAGCTACTATGGAAAACGAAAAAGGCCGCTTGCGCGACCTTTTTCTCTATTTCTTTGACCAAATGCAAGCCGAACTGGCAAGCAAAGGGTATGCACGGTTATAGTATATCTTCAATAGCTTTTATAACGGTTGGTTCTGTAACCTCTGTTTTAGGCTTAAAGTAAGTTACAATATGGCCGTTTTTATCAATCAGGAATTTTTGAAAGTTCCAGGTAACGGCGGCATCAACCACACCATTTTCTTTCTTTTCAGTTAAGTATTTATACAACGGGTGCTTGGTGCTACCGGTAACTTCTATTTTAGAAAACATGGGGAACGATACACCATAGTTTTTTTGGCAAAATTCGCCAATCTCGCTATCGCTGCCCGGCTCCTGACGAAGGAAGTCGTTTGCAGGAAAGCCCAGTACTACCAAACCTCTATCTTTATATTTTTCATACAAAGCCTCAATGTCTTTATACTGCGGGGTAAGTCCGCATTTGCTGGCAGTGTTTACAATTAGTACCACTTTGCCTTTGTATGTGCTAAGCGGAACATCTTGCCCCGTTAGGCTTTTCATGGTAAACTGGTATATATCGCCTTTGGCTTCTGATGCTTTATAGGCGGTAGTATCGCCCTCTGCACTATTATTACTAACGCCGCAGCCCATAAGCAATAGTAGCGCCGATACCCATTTTATTTTCATAATAAATTGTTTCATATTAGTAATAAACAAAGGTACTTACAATTGGTTCATTTATTACTGGTTAGCCCTGCGGTTGAAAATAATGTAGCCCAATGTGAAGATTAACGAGAATGGTTTTTTCTCGTTTTGGTAATAGTTGCCACTTAGGCTGATAGGGCCAATGGGCGAATCGTATACCAAGGCGGCGCTGCCCATATAGGCAGCACGGCTAAATGCTTTGGCGTAACTGGCAGTTTGTTGCTGGGTTTCTAATATAGCCTTGTAAGGTAAAAAAAGATAATTATCAAGCCTAAAATCAAAGCGTTTAAACAGGTTGACTATAACCTTACCGCCCACCGCGGCAAAGTTAAATGCCCTGAAATTGCTTAAGAAAAGTGTTCGGCTTTCTGGTATTGGTTGAAAGGCAGGTGCCATAAGCAACGTTGCGGTATAGTTGGCAAAAGGTTGTTGGTTTGATAAAACCCCTTCAGCATACAAGCCCAGTGTTAAGCGTTTTGTTAAGGGAAAATAATTTTCGTATTGCACCTTAAACCGGGCAATGCTTTGGGTTTGTTTTATGCTGTTATTGGCAAAGGCAGTAGAGCCGGGAATGCTTTCTTCCTGCCCGAATATGTAATACATTTTTGCTAAAAAGTAACTGCCCTTATTGGCGTATTGCTTGCGGTTTAATGAGCTTTCTTCGTAAAACACATCAGCAGCTAAGGTGTTAAAGAAAGTACGGTCTGTAGTATCTGCAGAAGTAAAGGTGTTGGTTTGGTAATACTCGTTACGCATGTTTGATAGGGAGAATGCGCCAGCCAGCTTGCCTTTGTTTTTAACAGGGGTAGCTACTAAAAAATTGAACGACCGTTCTGTTTGAAATAAGTATGAAGGTTGCACTTCTTCGAAAAACGAGGTGCGCGATGTAAAGTAATCAAATGAATTTAACGTAAAATCGGCCTCAAAATAAAAGGGGATAATAGTTGGATAATCTAACCGCACCTTAGCCTGTACCGAGCCATAAAACTTACCAAAATAGGCATTAGCATAAAACCGTTGCCCAATTTTACCGAGGCGTTTATATTCAAGCGATATAAAGGCTGTATTGATGGGTTTTGATGAGAAACAGCCGCCAAACTGGGCAATTATATCGCGGTCTTGTTTAACATCAAGATACAAATCAAAAATGTTGCGCTCAAAATTATACTTAGCGCGGGGGTATAATTTTTTAAACTGTTCGTCTGATACTAATCGAAAATAGTCGGCGCGTAATTTATCAATGGTAGTAAGCTTATTGCGGGTAGATAACGACCGCATAATGTAATCGTTCTGGTTTCGGTTAAGCCCGTTTACATAAATATTTTCAAATACTAAAGGTGGTTGCTTGGCTTTAAAGGCCGCACGGGCAGAGTCTCGTTGCATTGGAGAAACCTCTCGCTTTACCAGCATTTTAATAGTATCTATTTTAGTTTTGGCGGTATAATAGCCAATATCGTAGGTGTTTTGCACGCTCGAAAAGTCAAAAATGCCAATATTAACTTCAGGTTCTATAAGCACCATATTATCGCAAATAGAGCCGTAGTTTGTTTTGGTCATAAGCATGGCCCGTATCTGAGAGAATAGGTTATCCTCGTCGGGGCTTTTGCCGCCGTGGCCCGCTACGTTGCTACCAATAATATAGTCAGGAAAAAAATCGTCGTACATTACATTAGAGGGGAAATTGTTGTACAAGCCCCCATCAAACAACACCCGCCCGTTTACCGATATGGGCTTAAAATAAAACGGGAACGATGCAGAAGTACGCATTCCGTCAGCAAGGTTTCCGCTTTTAAACACCACTTCTTTTTGGTCTTCAACATCGGCTGCAACACAACGAAAAGGCAGAAGTAAGCTATCGTAGTTATAATTTGCTGCAGCCCCCGGCCCGGCGGTATGTTCCATAAGGGCAAAATCCATAGCATTGGTAGATACTATGTTGGTTGGTATAGTGGCCTTAAAAATACTATCAATAGAAAACTTGAATGAAAAGCCTCCGGCATCGGGGTCTTTGCGTTTAAAGTAGTATACATAGCCCGGCTTTATTTTGCCCTGTGCGGCATAGCTAAAATCTTCAGATGCCATGTATTTTAAAATTTCGTCCGGGCTCCACCCGGCGGCATACATACCACCAACAAGGGCACCCATAGAGGTACCTGCAATATAATCAACAGGGATGTTATTTTCTTCGAGCGCTTTTAAAACGCCTATATGGGCAATACCTAGTGCGCCGCCACCGCTAAGCACCACCCCCACACGTTGGGCAGATGCATTGACAAGCGCAAAAAATGAAATAAAAAGGAGGACTAGAAACTTATTCATGGTGAAAGCGTAAAGTTAACACAAAAACCCTGCCTTTATTGCGACTGTAGCGCTATTTAGTATATTATTTTTGTGTTAAGCATAGTAACGCTAAATGGTTGATACTTTACCTGCATATTTTCTACATCTGTACAGCTATTTTTAGCAACTTTGCAGTGCAAATAACAAGTATGAGCACAATACATAATTTTGGCGCAGGCCCTGGCATACTGCCTAAAACCGTTTTTGAACAAGCATCGCAAGCTGTTTTAAACTTCAACAACTCAGGTTTATCGTTACTGGAAATATCTCACCGCAGCAAAGATTTTGTTGCTGTTGTAGATAATGCCGTAGCCCTGGTAAAAGAACTATTGAATGTGCCTGCGGGCTATTCGGTATTGTTTTTACAAGGCGGTGCCAGCACCCAGTTTATGCAGGTGCCATACAACCTTATGAAACAAGGTGGCAAAGCGGCTTACCTTAAAACAGGCGTATGGGCTGCCAAGGCTGAGAAAGAGGCCCGTTTGTTTGGCGAAACCGTTATTGTAGCATCATCAGAAGATAAAAACTACACCTATATACCAAAGGAATATGCTATTCCGGCTGATGTGGACTATTTCCATTGCACATCAAACAATACCATATACGGCACACAAATGAAGAGCTACCCAAACAGTCCGGTAACGGTTGTTTGCGATATGAGCAGCGACATTTTCAGCAAGCCTGTTGATGTTTCTAAATTTGGGCTGATATACTGTGGTGCGCAAAAGAACATGGGCCCTGCTGGTGTTACTATGGTTATTGTTAAAGACGAAATTTTGGGTAAAACCGGACGTGCATTACCCAGCATGATGGACTATACCACCCATATTAAAGAGAACTCGCTATTCAATACCCCACCGGTATTTGCCATATACGTGAGTATGCTAACGTTGGAGTGGGTTAAAGCCCAAGGCGGTGTGGCCGAAATGGCTAAACGCAACCAGGCTAAAGCTGAGTTGCTATATACCGAGATTGACCGCAACCCATTGTTTACCTGCCCTAACGTAGCCGAAGACCGTTCTGAGATGAATGCTGTTTTCCTTTTAGCTAAACCTGAACTGGAAGGTGCATGGGATGCTCTTTGCAAAGAAGCCGGCCTGCATGGCTTAAAAGGCCACCGCAGTGTTGGTGGATACCGCGCCAGCATGTACAACGCTTTACCTATTGAAAGTGTTGAGGTGTTGGTAGAGTCTATGCGCGAGTTTGAGCGACGTAATAGCTAACTAAAAGTTAAAAGTAAAAAACTAAAAAAGCCCTCGGAGTCCCAAAGAATTGGAATCCGGGGGCTTTTATATTTCGCCCCAAGCAAACTGGTAATAGGTAAGTGTAGCTCCTTTAATAAAGGTTTCTAAATCGGTTTTGGCATTGGCTTTTTTATTGGTCAATTCAATAAGATAAACCGCGAAGCCTGTATTCCAATTAGCGGGTACATGAAATACAAACCTACGCCTGTGCGAGTGTGCAGGAAAGTATTCTATCTCCTTAAAGTTGTCAATGGTTGATGATACTCCTTTAAATCCAAATACATCGCC
>JAIXUZ010000139.1 GCA_027483285.1 Bacteroidota bacterium | reverse complement strand
CAGGGTGCAATTGTTGAGGCCCTGCTTAAGCTCTAACCGCATAGCGACAGGCGCCAAATGCTGCATGCGCTGGTGTATGGTATGGGGTTTTAAACCCAACACCAATGCAGCCGATACACACTGCAAGGCATTTTCTATCGAGGCATCATCTACAAAAGGGAGGGTAAAGCTATGTTCTTTTTTAGCATACAGGTAGCCTATATCTGTTGCTGTTTTTGACGTTTTAATTTGGGTAACAACCAGGCTGTTGGTCTTCTTTTTTCCCCAGGTAAAAATAGTACCCGGCTTGGCCTGTTTGCTTTTTTGCATGGCGTTTACCAGCAGCTTTTGATCGGCATTGATAATGACCTTACCGGCAGTGGTTAGCAGCTGCAATTTTTCAGCCGCCTTTTGTTCTTTGCTTTCGAAATTCTCCGAATGTGCCTCGCCAATATTGGTAACAACAACCAGCGTGGGCTTAATAATATCGGCCAACAAAGCCATTTCTCCGGGCTTGGAAATGCCTGCCTCGAAAATAGCCAGTTGGTGTTTCTCATTCATTTGCAATACCGACAGTGGCACGCCCAGTTGTGAGTTGTAGCTCTTAGGGCTGCGGACTACCAGCCTATCGGGCGCGGTGAGCTGGAACAGCCATTCTTTGACAATGGTTTTGCCATTGCTGCCTGTTACCCCAACCACGGGAATATTAAATTGCTGCCTATGGTGGGCTGCCCATACCTGTAAAGCCTTCAGGGTATCATCTACCACAATAAAAACTGCGCCTGCCAGCTTTTGGTGCTTATCGATAACCTTTTCTACCAAAAAATAGCGCACGCCTTTGGCGTAGGCATCGGCAATAAAACGGTGGCCATCGGAAGAAGGGCTTTTGATAGCGATGAAGAGGCTATGTTCGGGCAGGGAGATGCTGCGGGTATCGAAATATAAACTGCCCACGGGGGCCAAGGGGGCTTTGCCGATTGTTACCAGTTTGCCGTGGCTTATTGTGGCTATTTGGGCAGGGGTGTATTGCATACATTGCAAATGTAATTAAAAGACCCTCTCCAACCCATTCCCTGAAAAGGAGGGGTAATTATTTTTTGATGCTTTTTACCTCATCCTAAATCCTTCTCCTAAAGGAGAAGGACTTTCTTGTCTGCTTTGCAGACATAACAAAAACTATTCTTCATTGGCCTATGCGGCCCGCGCCGATTGATAAATTCACAGGAGAATTTTTACGTATCGTTATGTATTTTACCTGTAATAATCATCAACTAATAAGAACCAATATAGTTTTATACATTTGCATTTACAGTATATATAAATATGAAGAAGACAATATCAGTTTTGGCAGTTAGTGTTTTGCTAGGCGCATCGGTATACGGACAATCCGCTGTGCAAACGGGGCAGGATATGCAACAAGAAAATAAGACTTCATCTACACCCCCACCGCCTGTAAACCAAACGGAGGAAAGCCCGTCACCTGCAAGTCAACAACGCCGTAATAACAATACCTCTCCTGCTGTGCCAATAGCAGCACCGGCAGCAACTACAACTACAACAGGCACAATAGCTACAGAGCCCGGCAGGGATAATGCCAATAATACTAACCCCCGCAAAGTAAGCGGCAAAAAAGATATTACAAATGAGGATATTTGGAGTAAATGGATTTTCAGGCCGAAGGGTATTGATGAACTTAACTTTACCAACGATGGGGAGCATTATACCAAGATTACGGAGAAGGGACTGATAGTGAAATATGCTATTGCCAACGCTAAAGACAGCGTGGTTATTTTTGACCCATCGGCTACCAGTACGTTTGTGGCTTTGGAAGGTTATACCTTTAGCGATGATGAGCAGTATATCTTACTATCATCAGACCCACAGCCTATTTACCGCCACTCTTTTAGCGCCAAATACTATGTTTATGCCGTTGCCACTAAAAAACTAACGGAGGTAAACGGTGGAAAGCAGGTGCGCTACACTACGTTTTCGCCAAAGGCAGACAAGGTAGCTTTTATTGAAGATAATAACATAAAGGTGCAAAACCTGGCTACGGGAGCCATAACAGCTGTTACTACCGATGGCGAGTTTAACAAGATAATAAACGGCGCTACCGACTGGGTTTATGAAGAAGAGTTTGCTATTGACAAAGGCTTTTTCTGGAGTCCCGACGGTAGCAAAATTGCTTACTTGCGTTTTGATGAAAGCGGTGTTAGGGAATACTCGTTTGACAACTACGGCCCGCTATACCCTGAGGCTTATAAATACAAATACCCTAAAGCCGGCGAGGATAACTCAATAGTAACCGTTAGCATTGCAGACTTAGCCACAGGCGAAACAACCGCGGTGGAAATTGGTAAAAACACCGACCAGTACATTCCGCGGATTGCGTGGACAGCCGACCCAAGCAAGCTGTTGGTAGTACGCATGAACCGCACACAAAACCAATTGGACATGCTGTTTGCTGATGCATCAACAGGAAAAACAAATATTGTATACACCGAAAATAGCAATGCCTACATTGACATACACGAAGGTGAGGGTAACTTTTTTACCTTTTTGAAAGACAATAAGCGCTTTGTTATCAGCAGTGAAAAAGATGGCTACAACCACTTGTACTTGTATGACATTAGCGGCAAGCTGATAAACCAGATTACCAAAGGCAAATGGGATGTGATAGCCCTGCAAGGTATTGACGAGAAGAATGGTGTGGTATACTACACATCGCACGAAGAGGGTGCTATGTATACATCGGTTTATAGTGTGAAACTGGACGGGACTAAAAAGGCTAAACTGAACAGCCAGCGCGGTAAAAACGACCCACGCTTTACGCCTACGTTTAAGTATATGTTTAACACGTATAGCAGCAACTTTACGCCACCGGTATATACCATAAACGACAACAAAGGCAAGCAGCTGCAAGTGTTGGAAGACAACGCCCTGCTGAAAAAGAAACTGGACGAATATAACCTGGGCACGAAGGAGTATTTTAAAATGCCTATTGAAACAGGCGACAGCCTGAACGGCTGGATGATAAAACCGGCAGACTTTGACCCTAATAAAAGATACCCTGTGCTGATGTACGTTTACGGTGGCCCGGGCAGTCAAACCGTGACGGATGAGTATAACCCAGGCTGGTTTTTCTGGCACCAGATGATGGCATCTAAAGGGTACATTGTAGTATCGGTAGACAACAGGGGGACCGGTGCCCGCGGCGCGGCTTTTAAAAACGCTACGTACCTAAATCTGGGCCAGTATGAAACGGAGGACCAAATATCGGTTGCTAAATATTTAGGCAAGTTACCCTACGTAGACCGCAACCGCATAGGCATACACGGCTGGAGCTTTGGCGGCTATATGAGTAGCCTTTGCATTACTAAAGGGGCCGATTACTTTAAAACGGCTATTGCCGTGGCCCCGGTTACTAACTGGAAATACTACGACAGCATTTATACCGAGCGCTTTTTGGATAGCCCGAAAAAGAACAATAAAGGATATGAAGACAACAGCCCGATAAACTTTGTAAACAAATTGAAAGGCAACTACCTGCTGATACATGGTACGGCTGATGATAATGTGCATTTTCAAAACTCGATTGATATGGTAGATGCGCTGGTAAAAGCCAACAAGCAGTTTGAGCAGTTCTTTTACCCGAACAAAAACCACGGCATATACGGTGGTAACACCCGCCTACACCTGTACACCAAGCTGACTAACTTTTTGTTGGAGAAGCTGTAGGAGCCTCATCCCAACCCCTCTCCTTGGGAGAGGGGCTTAAATATAGCCCATACCTGTTTTAGGTGTGGGTTTGATTTTTTTACTATTTTGCACCCTTAATATATACTTAACATAGAGCATGGAACAACAAATAGTTCAAAAAGGACACCCTAAAGGGCTATACTTATTATTTGCTACCGAGATGTGGGAGCGCTTTAGCTACTACGGTATGCGCGGACTGCTAACGTTAT
>JAIXUZ010000066.1 GCA_027483285.1 Bacteroidota bacterium | reverse complement strand
GTTAGCGGCGTATTGGTATATGCTGGGCAACCATCAAAAAATAGAGCAGCTATATAGCCTGATAAACTACTACCGCGAAAAAACAAAGGGGTTACCTTATCAGGTATTAGATAGCCCATCGGCTATACAGGGCATAGTAGTACCGGGTAATGCAGCAGTGCGTGCACTGGCACAAAAGCTGGAAGAAAAGGGCTTTGACACCCGCCCCATTGTTAGCCCAACCGTACCTAAAGGTGCAGAGCGCATCCGCATTTGCCTGCACAGCTTTAACACCACCGCCGAAATAGACAGGCTGGTATTGGAATTACAATAAAAAGCCCCTACATTTCTGCAAGGGCTTCCCTGTATGTTTTTTGAGTTTAAATTTCAAGCATCCAGTTGAAAATATCCGGGGTCTGGCCGTATTTAATCTTGTCTAACTCAGTTTTAAGGTCGTTAGAGAATGGGCGCTCTGCCATTGGTGGCAGTTCCAAATCCATAGACTTGTACGTTATTTTTTGGAACGGTGCTACCGATGCTGCTGTGCCGGTGCCAAAGGCGTCGCGCAACAGGTTATTTTTATGTGCCCAAAGCACTTCATCAATAGTAATGCGGCGCTCCTCAATTTTATGGCCTGCGTTGCGCACCAGTTGAATAATACTGTCGCGGGTAACGCCATCTAAAATACAACCGTCAAGGGCAGGTGTAACAAGGGTTTCGCCAATGGCAAAAAACACGTTCATGGTGCCGCTTTCCTGTATGTATTTATAGTCGGGGCTTTCCATCCATAACATCTGGTCGTAGCCTTTAGATTTTGCTTCTACCTGGCCTTTCATAGCGCGGGCGTAGTTACCTGCTGCTTTGGCAAAGCCTGTTCCGCCGTAGTCGGCACGGGTGTAGTGGTCGCTTACCAATATGTTCAACGGTTTGCTGTAGTAGTTGGCCGCCGGGCTTAGCAATACCATGTAAAGGAAGTTGTCGCTTGGTTTAACACGCAACAACTCTTCGGTGGCTATCATAAACGGGCGTATGTAAAGCGATGAGCCTTCCTCATCAGGAACCCATAGGTTTTCAATGTTCACCAGCTCTGTAATAGAGTCCATAAACAAATCACGCGGAATAGTAGGCATAGCCATACGTTCTGCTGATGTGTTAAAGCGCTCCCAGTTTTTCTCGGGGCGGAATATTTTCACCTTACCATCGGCCTGGCGGTATGCCTTTATACCTTCAAAAATAGCTTGTCCGTAGTGGAACACCGACGATGCCGGGCCCATTGGAATATTTTGAAACGGCATAATACGGGCATTTACCCACTGGCCGTTGGCATATTCGGCAATAAACATATGGTCGGTGGTAACCGAGCCAAAATCAGGAACGGGCGAGCTTATTTGCTCTTTCCGTGCGGTGTCCGAAAGGGTCACCTCAAAGCGGTGTGTTAATGTAGCCATATCCAAAATCCTTTTTTAATAAATATCAATATCCAATACAAAGGTACTATTCTTTTTAAAATTGGGTACCTGTAGCCTATTACTAACCTAATTCTAATAATGTGTTAACTTTTTATACTACAATTATGCCTTTATTTAGTTTACTAATTAGTGGTTTATAACTAAATCAATAGGGCAGTGTTGTTATAAGTAGCTTTGTACCAAAATAATAATGTTATGAGTAATTTTAATAGTAAAAATGTGCTGATAACAGGGGGGGCTTCGGGCATTGGGAAGCTAATGGGCCGTATGGTGTTGGAAAATGGTGCCGCAAACCTGGTTATCTGGGATATTAACGATGCAGCTTTAGAAGAAACTAAACTTGAGTTTGCTACGCTAAAAGGCAATGTACATACCTATAAGGTTGACGTTGCCAGTGTTGATGATATTAAAACCAACGCAGTGTTAACACTAAAAAAGCTGGGTGGTATAGATATATTGATAAATAATGCCGGCATTGTGGTGGGTAAGCTTTTTATCGAACATACCCACGGTGATATTGCTAAAACAATGAATATAAACACCTTGGCGCTAATGCACATAACCCGCGAGTTCTTGCCTGGTATGCTGGCACGTAAACAAGGCCATGTTTGCAACATAGCATCGGCGGCTGCGCTGTTGGCAAACCCCAAAATGGCGGTGTATGTTGCCAGTAAATGGGCTGTATATGGATGGTCTGAAAGTTTGCGGATAGAAATGGAGCAAGGCAAAACAGGGGTGCATGTAACCACCGTATGCCCCTATTACATTTCAACGGGTATGTTTAGTGGGGTAAAATCGCGGATACCTTTACTTAAGCCCGATGTGGCAGCCAAACGTATAATAAAAGCTATAAGCAGCAACAAGGTGGTTATAAAACTACCGTGGATTGTAAACCTGTTACCTTTTGCCAAAGCTATCATGCCCTTGCGCATGTTTGATTTTGTTATTGGAAAAGGCTTTGGCATATACAACACCATGAGCAGCTTTGTGGGGCGTAAATAGCTTTGTTAGCTATATATTTGCTACATGAATTTTTTGCCTGCAGATATTGAACGTTATGCCGAAGACCATACATCGCCCGAGGGGGAGTTGCTGGCACGGATAACCCGCGATACCTACCTTAAACAGATTGCGCCGCGTATGCTTAGCGGGCATTTGCAGGGCCGTGTATTAAGTATGCTTTGCCACATGATAAAGCCAAAGCGTATTTTAGAGGTGGGCGCTTATACAGGCTACTCTGCCCTTTGCCTTGCCGAGGGGCTTGCCGATGGTGGCAAACTAACTACCATAGAGGCCAATGAGGAGTTGAAGCACATATTGGAGGAGAACTTTTTTCAAAGCCCGTATAGTAACAGTATTGAATTGATTATTGGCGATGCAAAAGAGGTAATAGGTACGCTGGAAGGCACATTCGACCTGGTATTTATTGATGCTGATAAGTATAACTACCCTTTGTATTACGATTTGCTGATTGATAAAATACCGAGTGGTGGTTATATGATTGCCGATAATGTTTTGTGGAGCGGCAAAGTGGTTACCGATGTGGCCTATAATGATTATGAAGCCAACGCTATTATGGCATTTAACGATAAGGTGCAGGCCGATGAACGCGTAGAGAATGTATTGCTGCCGGTGCGAGATGGATTGATGATTTTGAGGAAGAAATAAGGCCCTCATCCCTAACCCCTTCTCCCGAAAGGAGAAAGGGGTTTAACTCTCCCCCTAACTATAGGGGGAGTACGGCGAAGCCGGGAGGGGGTACGGATGGTGAGGGAAATAGAGAATTTATATTTTTACGAGATAGATACTAAGATAAAATGGCACTAAATAAACGCTGGGTTATACAAGAGGTAGATGATGAAGAGGCTATAGATAGGCTCAGCAATGAATTGAATATAAATAAAACGCTGGCACGCCTGCTGGTGTTGCGTGGCATTACTACGTTTGATGAGGCGAAGAAATTCTTCAGGCCTGACGCAAGCCACCTGCACGACCCTTTTTTGATGGCCGATATGGACAAGGCGGTTAATCGCCTTTTAGATGCGATTGAAACAGGCGAGAAAATTTTGATTTATGGCGATTATGATGTAGACGGAACTACATCGGTAGCCTTGGTTTATTCTTTCCTGAAAAACTATTACCCCAATTTAGCTTATTACATTCCCGACCGTTACAAAGAGGGCTACGGAATATCATTCGCGGGGATTGATTATGCGAATGAAAATGGGCATACGCTGATTATAGCCTTGGACTGTGGTATTAAATCTATTGATAAAGTAGAATATGCTACAGAGCGAGGTATAGATTTTATTATTTGCGACCACCATTTACCTGGCGATGAGATACCCAAAGCTGTTGCGGTATTAGACCCTAAACGCGTTGATTGTACCTATCCGTTTGATGAGCTATCGGGTTGCGGCATTGGGTTTAAGCTGATGCAGGCCTACAGTATAAAGGCAGGTGTCAACTTAGAAAAATTGTATAGTTATATTGATTTGGTGGCAGTGAGTATTGCCGCCGATATTGTACCTATAGTGGGCGAAAACCGCACCCTTGCCTGCATGGGTTTACAAAAGCTGAACACCAGCCCGCTACCAGGTTTAAAAGCGATATTAGAGCATCAAAAACTTAATAGGGAACTGAGCATTTCTGATGTGGTGTTTATTATAGGCCCGCGTATTAATGCCGCAGGCCGTATAGAGAGCGGTAGTAAGGCGGTGGAGTTATTAATATCAGAACACGCGGATAATACGGTATTACCCAATGCTGATATCAATGATAATAACACTACCCGCCGAGATTTAGACCGCAGCATTACCCAAAGTGCGCTGGATATGATTGCGGGTGATGATGTGTATACCAATCGCCGTAGCACCGTGGTATACAGCCCCGACTGGCACAAAGGGGTTATTGGTATTGTAGCATCGCGGTTGATAGAAAGCTATTACCGCCCTACTATTGTGCTTACCAAAAGCGGCGACCAGGTGGCAGGCTCTGCACGCTCGGTTAAGGGCTTTGATGTGTACGAGGCTATCCTCTCGTGCAGCGATTTGCTAATACAGTTTGGGGGGCACAAGTTTGCCGCTGGCCTTACCATGGAAGAAGCAAACGTAGAAGCGTTTATCCAAAAGTTTGAAGAGATAGTTTCGGCTACCATAACGGAAGAATCGTTAACGCCGGAAGTGGAGATAGATGCCGAAATAGATCTGGCTGAAATTACCCCTAAGTTTTACGATGTGCTTAAGCAATTTGCACCCTTTGGGCCGGGCAATATGAATCCTGTTTTTTTAACACGCGGGGTTAGGGATAGGGGCTATGGAAGGATTGTAGGCTCTACCCACCTTAAGATGGATGTGCAGCAGGATAACCCTAATTTATTTTTCAATGCCATTGCGTTTGGGCAGGGGCACTATGCCGAAAATGTGGCGAAGAAAATACCTTTTGATATTTGCTATGCTATTGAACCTAATGAGTGGAATGGCAAGGTAACGTTACAGTTGAATATTAAGGATATGGCGTTTTAG
>JAIXUZ010000170.1 GCA_027483285.1 Bacteroidota bacterium | reverse complement strand
CTTAAAATGAACGAAGAAGTAACAACCCCTTCAGGCTTAAAAATTAAAGTATTAAACAAGGTTGACGACAAAGCCCCAAAAGCTGTTGCCGGCGATACTGTTGTAGTACACTACACAGGCACTTTTACCGACGGTAAGAAATTCGACTCATCGCTAGACCGTGGCGAGCCTATTAAATTTGCCCTGGGCAAAGGCATGGTAATTAAAGGCTGGGAAGAAGCCCTTTTATTGCTGCGTAAAGGTGAAAAAGCAACGTTAACTATTCCGTCAGAATTAGCATACGGAGCTACCCAACGCGGCCCTATACCTGCAAACTCTACCTTGCTTTTTGATGTGGAACTGGTTGACATACACCCGGGCCCTAAATTTGACTTTTACAATGTTGACGGTAAAAAACTAGAGACATTGCCTAGCGGTCTGCAATATGTTGTTGCTGAAGAAGGCGCAGGCGAAAGCCCTAAAGTAGGCCAACAGGTTACTGTACACTACACTGGCTTTTTTATGGATAAACAAGTATTTGATTCATCGGTACCACGTAAACAGCCGTTTACTTTTACCTTAGGTACAGGCCAGGTTATTAAAGGTTGGGACGAAGGTGTTGCCCTTATGAAAAAAGGCGCTAAATACCGTTTGGTTATACCTTACAACTTAGCTTATGGCGAAAATGGCCGCCCACCAGTTATTCCTGCTAAAGCAACTTTATTGTTTGATGTAGAACTAATCGACTTTAAATAAACATTACGCGTTAAAGCATAAAAAAAACTCCCCGGCAGCTAACTGTCGGGGAGTTTTTTATTTCTACTCCCCTCTCCTTTGGAGAGGGGTTGGGGGTGAGGCTCCTATTTTCCTCCTCCAAAGTTATAGCCTACCGTCATGCCAAACGTAGCGTGCGGGTATATAGCGTTATAGGAGTTGGTAACATACGAACCTGTGTTAGGGTCGTAGTAATTCTCGTACTTAGGGTAATGCGAATATTTAACGCCAATACCCAGGTATGCAGACATGTTTAGCTGCGGGATAATATTGACCGATAAACCATTTACAAATGTAACAGTGCCAAAAGTGTTTCTAAGTCCCTCCCATAAATCGCTGCTGGAATGACCTACCCTGATTTGCGGGCCAAAAAAGTACTTAACCTCACCCCTTGCGGTGGTAGGGTATATATGCAGGTCTACACCCGAAAGGTAGGTTATCCCCGGGCCATTAGCAGATGCGCCTGTGCCATTTACATTAGAAAATGGTGAAACACCCACAGAGAGTGGCACCCTGATGCCAATATACCCCTTGGGGGTAATATACTCATATGCCACACTAAAACGGGCTATAAACACATCGGTATACACCCAGCTTACACGGTGCTTAAAATCGTAGGTAGATGCTTCTTTGTCCTTTTTGGTCAATTCAAAATTATCAACTTCGCCGTTTTCATACACAACCTTATCTACTAAGGTTTTCTTAATGGTGTAAACAGGTTCCTTACGGTCGTCTACCTTACGGTACCTAATTTCATCCTTGCCCACTTCGCTTATGTAACTTTTAATGGTGTCGCCATTAGTCCTTACTATTAAATCCTGCCCAAAAACGGGTGACAGAAAAGCCAAAAAAAGAGTAGTCAGTATTATTCGCATTTTGTTATATTTACTTTGTTATATGGTTGGGTCATTCAAAAAACGTGCCGTGGGCGAAATTAGTTTAAATCATCAAACTTTTATGCGCCGTTGCCTGCAACTTGCGCAGCAAGGTATGGGCCATGTTGCGCCTAACCCCATAGTTGGCTCATTATTAGTACACAATGGCAAAATTATAAGCGAGGGGTACCATGCCCAGTATGGTGGCCCACATGCCGAGGTTAATGCCCTTACCAATGTTACCGACCCGTCAATTTTATCGGAATCAACCCTGTACGTTAGCCTGGAGCCATGCTCCCACTTTGGTAAAACGCCGCCCTGTGCTAACCTTATTATTGATAAAGGAATAAAAAACGTTGTAATAGCCTGTACCGACCCTAACCCTAAAGTGGCAGGCAGCGGCATTAAACTATTGCAAGATGCAGGCATAAACGTTACTACGGGTGTTTTAGAACACGAGGCCATTGCAGGCAACCGCCGCTTTGTTACCTACCATACCCACCAACGCCCCTACATAATTTTAAAATGGGCCCAAACAGCCGACGGGTATATTGATAAACCCCGCAGGGCTAATGAAACCGGGTCATCAACCCAAGTTAGCAGTTTACCTTCGCACCGGTTGGTGCACCTGTGGCGCAGCCACGAGCAGGCCATACTGGTTGGTAAAAACACTGTGGTTAACGATAACCCTGCACTTACTGTGCGCCTGGTAGATGGCAACAACCCTACCCGGATAGTTATTGATAGCAATGCCAGTCTTAGGGGCGATTTAAAAATATTCGACCAGACGGCCCAAACCCTGGTTATAAACCATAAAGAAGCCCGTATAGCCCCCGAGGCGGAATGGGTTTTGGTTGATAAAGATAAAAACCTGCTTGAAGGGCTAATGAATATACTTTACCAACGCAACATTACCAGCGTGTTGGTAGAAGGTGGTGCAGAAACCCTAAACCACTTTATAGCTGCCGGTATGTGGGACGAAGCCCGTATATTTAATGCCCCTATGCATTTTAGGGGTGGGATAAAAGCCCCCGTTATACCACCATTAACTGGATTAACAAGCCTAACACACCGATCTGGATTAGATACGCTACATATTGTTTACAAAACTATCTTTGCTCCACCATGCATACCGATGTAATATCCTTCACCTCAGGTGACCTTGAATTGTTTGAAACCGCCTGCGAAATACGCCGCAAAGTATTTGTTGTAGAACAAAATGTATCGCGCGAAGAAGAGTTTGATGAACACGAAGAAAAATCGCGCCACTACCTGGTATATTCTGATGGGCAACCTGTGGGTACCGCCCGCTGGCGCTATACCGATAATGGAATAAAACTGGAGCGTTTTGCCATGTTGAATGAGTACCGCAACAAAAAAGTAGGTTCTATTATTTTAAAACGGATACTGAATGATGTGGAAGGCCTGTCTGATTACATATACCTTCATGCCCAGTTGCCGGCGGTAAATTTTTATTCGCGACAGGGATTTGAAAAAGAGGGCCCTATGTTTTCAGAATGTAATATCGACCATTATAAAATGGTGTTAAGGGATTAATCCCGTTCCCACTTGCGCGATTTGTAGCCCGGCTGCTGGTGTACCTTATACCCTTTTTCTTTAGCCTCCCTTAGCATTTTGTGGCGTAGCCTGCGCGGGTAAAAGTACCTGGTTACAATACCGGTTTTCTTTTTGGTTTTTAACAGCCCTATTTGCGATAACACATCGTAGCTGGCCGCAGCACAGCGCATTCCCATAAAGGCATAATCGTAAGGCGGGGCGCTACAATAGCCATTGTGTATATCCTTTAATTTCTTGTATTGATCGTTGGTTACAGGTATGGTTATTACGGTGTATTTATCACCCACCGTATCGTTCATAAACGATGCTAAAGACTCTGTCCTAAAACCTGAATGCCATTGATTCTTTTTGGGAAAAATATGAAACTTGCCTACCGGGCCAAAGCCGATAATTTCCTTGTCAACGCCAATACTAACGTGCCCGCCGTTTATGCCGCCAAACCTTTTCTTCTCAATCCTCTCAAAGCCTTTAGCCGGCTTCGACCCATAGAGAAAATACACATTGATGCTTTTAGTTTGCCCAAAGGACGAAACAGTAAAAAGCAGTAGTATCAATAAAAAAAGTACCCTCATAGCCTTATAATACTAAGTATTGATGTATAGTTACAAAAAAGCCTCCGACATTGTCAGAGGCTTTTTAATAACCTAAAATGCAATTAGTTGGTTATGGTAATATCTTTAACCTGCGAGCTGTATTTAGATGTAGCCAAGCCACCTTTGCCGGGGTTGTTTGTAAGGCCATCCGTATCAAGCTTTAGTCGCTCAATTTTAATTTTGCCCGGACCTGTATTAAGGTTTGCAAGTTTATTTGTGGTTAAGGTAACCTTAGTATCGCCAACAGCAACTGTTGTCCAAGCCTGCCAGTCGGTGCCGTTACTTTCTTTAACATATACAGTAACAGACTCTTTTGCCGCTACAGGTGCGCCCTGAAACACCACATCATAAGCAGCAGATTTGCTAACGGTGGTAAGTCCGGCGGGTAGGTCTACAGAACGGCCCACTCTTACTATGTTGCTAAACACGTTATCATCATGGTCAGTATATACAAATGTGGCACTGTCTTGCACCCCTGTATATGTTTTGGCGTACCATGCGAAAGCATCAACATACAGGGCATCCTGCCCGTTAATTTTAAGGTTTGCAGGGTCGTCTAAACGTAACAGTGTACCTACAGCATTACTAAACCTAAATTGGGCCGAAGCAGTAGTAACACCGGTATTCCCATCATAATCCACTGTTTGTGCCAACCATATTTTACTTTGGTCAACAGAGCTTGAGTCTTCTTTGTTACATGCCGTAAACAGTGCCAATGATACAATTGCAATTATTGCCGAACTATTGAATATTGATTTCATAGGTGTATTTTTTTCAATTCAAAGGTAGCCAATAATTGTGCCAATTTTATGAGCCAACAACTATACCCACACCAAGAAGAATATTTATATCTATGCTTTAAGAAGAGGCATAAACGCAAAAGCCCCTTAACAGGGGCTTTTATGTTGTCTGACTAGGGCTCGAACCTAGACTCTTCTGGACCAAAACCAGACGTGTTGCCAGTTACACCATCAGACAATTGCGGGTGCAAAAATATACTTTTTCTTATATCAACGCAATAGGAAATGAAAATTTACTTTAATAATTCTTGCAGGAGGTTAAATGACGCCTGATTTTCAGGTAACATCCAGGCATTCTTAACCCTTGCTTTTTCTAATGATGTTAGATGGAAGCTAAGCGAAACTCTCTCTGTTTTCAAATCACTAAGTTCAAAGTTTAAAACATCAATAGGCATATCTGCCCATTCTGATGAGTAGCTAAGCAACTCATCAAGCGTATAATCCTGTGTTTTAAAAATATTGGTATATACATTACCTACAGGACCCGAAATGGCATCGAATAGGCTTTGCTTAATCTCAAACGGCTGCCCGTTTTCAATCTTGGCTTCGCGGGTTTGTACAATTACCCCACCTGAGGTGTTAGCGCGAATCCAATCTCTAAACGTGTAAATAAAGCGTAGGGTGGTTTTAAGACCGTAGTTATCACGTAAGCCTGCATCCATTACCCGCATCTCGGGGTACGTGGGCATTGATACGGATGGCAATATATAGGGAAAAGTTGCACCCATTCGCAGGGCTGTGGTAAACCTAAGGTTATCGGCTCCTTGCTTATCAAAAAAGCGCAAAAACTCAATATCCTCTTTTACATTGATATTGTGTATATTATCTTTTGATGAGTTATCGGTAAGGTACGACATGTGCTGCGCCGAAATAACAAGCCTGCGACCATCATTGATAATTGTAGGTGTCATTACCATCATAGGTATTAACGCCTGCTGTTCGGGCAGGGAATACTCACCCAGGCTGCGGTCAAGCATCCCTTCGGTGTTTTTTATTAGTTGTTGCTCAAAAGAGTAGCCACGATCTTTGGTATATTTATAGCCATTGTACTCAAACTTTTGAAGGCGGATAAGCATATCATTAAACGCTATAGAAACAGCCAAAGGATTTAGTAAGTCCTTCCCCATATTTTCTACATAGTGAGGAGAATAAATATTAGCCAGCTTATTTTGCTGCTTGCGTAAATGAAGTTCCCTTAAATAAGCCAGGCCAAACATGCCACCCGATGAACCCGTTGTAAAAACGGTACTTTTTAGCAGTTTACCATTGGTAAGGCTATCAGCCACCTGCATAGAGTAAAACGTCCACAAGGCTGCTTTAAGTCCGCCACCACTGGCACACATAACAACAAATTTTGGCTTTTTCGTTTCCTCAGCTGTGTCAAATTTCCCCCTCCAACGCTCCAGTATCTTTATAGTTTCGCGCTTATCATCATTATAAATAGTTTGTTTATTTCCAGGGTTAAACAAAGAGTCGCCACTGTATAAAGCCTGCTCTTTAGTATAGTTTAAGCCGTATGCATAGTTTTTAGTGCGGAAAAAATCATAGCCTGATAATAAATTTATAAGTAACGCAAGGCCGATAACCACAGTTGATGTCCACTTTCGAAAAAATGCATACAGCGCACCCGATATCATTACCAGCATGGTAACCATCATAAATATACAAGCCCCTGCGGGTATCATAAGGTATTTATTCTCGCGGAAGGCGCCAAACAGTATTAGGCTGGCAAACAGCAACAGAGTAAATATGAATGCTGAGTTGTGATTCTGGCGGAATACTTTTAATAGTACCGTACGCTCATAATGGTCAGTATCGCGGGCCAGGGCCATTCGGTAGGGGTGTATCAGGTAGGTTTCAACATTCCAGTCGGTTTCGGTTTTGTAAGTTTCTGATACGTCTTTCCATTTCATATCATCCTTTAAACGGAGTTTTCGCACCTTTAAATGCGCTAAATTCTTGCGGGGTTCTTTGCTATAGTGTGCTTTTGAAATATGGGATATATCTTTATTAGCCGAAAAGAAATACGTCATAGTTAGGGTAATGAAAACGATAATACCGGCTATGTAAGACGCTATAAAGATGAGGTTCTCGCCAACGCTGCCAAACTCATTACGGTAGCGGAACATAAACATGCTGTATGCATGCACCAAAATAAATAACAGCGGCAGTAAGGAGTTGTTTACCGAGAATTTATAAAACGGATTGGAGAGTGTGGCAATGAAAGAAAACTTACGGCAGTCTGTTATATAGGTAGTAATATGGAATGCCATAATAAACCCGCCGCAGGCCAGGCCCAAAATAAAGTACGACCAAAAGTTAACCTCACCAAGGTACTCAGGGTCTAAAAACAAATAGGGCACCCCATAGTTTTGACCAAGGCTGCCGGTAACGTAGCCAAACAATAAGAACCAATAAAGGAGCATAATATGGTTACGGCTAATATGTACCCATATAAGTTGGAGTGGAAAAAAATATAAAGTGCGTTGCACCCATTGCTTTTTACTAAAGTCGCGCGGGCTCATAACATTGGCTATATAATGTTAAAAGTAACTGTGTTGATTATTTTTACGGCAAAAGGTAACACTTAGTTATTACCAACGTAATGAACATTGAAATTTGGCATATGACCATAAAAATTAAACGTACAGGTATTTTTTTGTTGGGTACGATTATTATATACACCTTCTATCTACAAGACAGGCTAAAGATTATTTTTGCAGGCACCGTAGTAAAGGGCGAAATTATAAGTGCTACAGATGTTAATGAAGGATGGTCAAAAAATTTCAGCCATAACACCTGTGCCAAATTTGAACACCCACTGTTGGGTGAAATTTATACCGATAACCCTGACAAAAAATTACATATAGGAGATAAGGTAAATGTACTCTACCTAAATAAAAGTCCTGCCATAGCCTATATATATAACTTTACCAATTTTTGGCTGCTGGGGCTGATTATTACCATCATCCCTATGCTGTTGTGGACATCATTCGCTTTAGGGTACGTAAACCCCAAAAAGGTAATACAGTTAAAACTGCCCTTTTAAGCTACACTAACTAATTGGTTATCATTCTTTTTACTGAATTGCTCTACAACGCCGGTATAGTAAAACTGGCGTGCCCACTGGCGGTAGCGGCCTACAGGGCCATCGCCTTTGGCAAGGGCGGGATTATCCATATACACCTTGTTTTCCCATATTTTAAAATCCTGGGCAACATCGTGTGCATAACCTTTAAATGCTTGGCGCAGGGCAAACCAGGTAATTATATTCCTGGGGACTAAAGCCAAAAGCGGGTTTATCTTACCGGGATTCTCAATAGGTTGTATCGACATGCCAATTTTCAGGTTGATGTGTTCGCCATCTATAGGCATAGGGAATACATACTGGCGCGAGCGTACCCCCAGCTTAGGCAGTATAACCTCTACAAAAGAGTAACCCAAGCCGTGGGCATGCAGTTCAATCTCTGCGCGTAAATCTTTACCCCAGCCCATAGGTGCCTTGCGGCTAAATGCATATAGGGCATTTAGGTAAGGGCCTTCAAGCCTTGCTTCGCGGATTACTTCAATATCAGTATACTCATGCACTACTGCAAAGTGGCCAAGGTCTACGGCATTTTCTGTAGTTTCCTGCGGGTGGCTGCGTAGCTTAAAGTCGGTGGTCATAATTTCTGTCCACCCCTCGTTGCTAACCTCCGGCACTTCCCATTCGGGGGCGTTGTCTTTTGCATCGTGCCATACCAAAATAAAGCCGTTACGCTCGCGCAGGTGGTGTGTTTTTAAAATAGCCTTAGGAGGTACTTTAGTACCATAACCCGTTTTGGTGCAGGAGCCTTCGGTATCAAAACAAAAAAAGTGGAAAGGGCATTCAATGGTTTCGCCTTGCACCTTGCCACCGTGGGCAAAATGCGCGCCCATGTGGGGGCAATAGGCATCGGTAGCCGCGGCTTTGCCGCCCTCTGTCCTAAATATGATTATATCTTTCCCCGCAAATTTCTTGTCAATTATCTGACCGGGCTGTAGCTCGTCCTGCTTGCAAAGTACATACCATCCGTTAGGATATGGGTATAATTTAGTTGGTGTAGGTAAGGATTCCATTTTTGTTTTAATAAACTGAAAAACTGTTTAGTGGCTATAAAGTTTAAAAACCGTTAATTTTTACTTATAGTCGGACAGGTTTTTCAAACCTTACAAAAACATGAAAAATATTTTACCTCAATGTTACCGCTATACTATTTTAGATTGAACAATTGCCATAACCTCTTCTTCCAGGGCAAGAGCTTTAGCTTCTATTGCTTCGCCTTTGGCCAGTATACTATCAACAAATGCTTTATCGCCATAACCTGATGCGTTTATCTTAACATTTAAGAAAGCACCACGCACACCGGTACGCGCACTTAGCGCACCCACGCCAGCATCGGTAACGCTATTGGGGTTGCCGGTATCGGCCATGGCTTTGGCTACTTCCATAGCTTCTAAGCAAAGACCCATAACTTTAAACGGTACTTCTATAGCATATTTAGTAGCTTCTTGCACGGCCTGTTTACGGGCAGCCTTTTCGGCATCAGTACCCTTAGGCAGTTCAAAAGCCTTCATAATTTTATTAAAGGCGGCGGTATCTTCATCAACCGCTTTTAGCAAGGCGTCTTTAATGCGCTGGCCTTTCTCTGCCCAGTCTGAAAAATATTCCCATTTATCGTCCCAACCCCGCTTGTGCGATGATAGGTTAGCCACCATGCTTGCCAGGGCTGCCCCCATAGCTCCGCAATAGGCCGCTATAGAACCACCGCCCGGGGCAGGGCTTTCTGATGCTGTTTCGTCGGCAAAGGCACGCAGGCTCATGCTTACTAACTTATCAGTACCCCCGGCAATTAAGTATTCTATTACACGCTTTTGCGGGTCAAACGGACCAAGCTCGTCAAGGCCCATACTTTTCACCGCTATGCGTATAAGTTCAGCATCACTCACTCCGCCAGACCTTTGTTGCTTTTTAAGGAAATAGCGGCCCGCATCTAACAAAGAGTTTAGCGGCACAAGGCCCACCAATTCAGAACCTGTAACACGCAACCCTCGGGCTTGTGCCTT
>JAIXUZ010000322.1 GCA_027483285.1 Bacteroidota bacterium | reverse complement strand
GGTTGAGGTGCAAGTTTCGGATAGATGCAAGAGCTGCCCAAAAAGATGAATTTTTCTATGCCTGCCTGAAAAGCGCCATCAATGAGGTTGTTCTGGATCTGCATGTTTTCCATCAAGAACTGATACGGGTAATCGTTGTTGGCCAAAATACCCCCTACCCTTGCTGCGGCGTCTATCACCACCTCGGGTTGTTCGCTTTCAAAAAAGCGTTGTACGGCTTCTTGCTTTCTTAAATCGAGTGCTTTGCTCGACATGCCCACCAGGTTGGTATAGCCTTTGGCTTCGAGCTTTCGCCAAATAGCCGAACCCACCATGCCGTTGTGGCCTGCGATGTAGATTTTGGTGTGCTTGCTAAGGTTCATTTGTTGTTGCTTGCCTATGGCTTCGCCGCCGCTACTCACAGTAACGTTTGGCGGTTTTTGTAGGTAAAGCCCTGTGCCTATTGGCTTAGAGCGGCTTGACGAAGCTTTTCGGGACGTTGACCGAAAAGGCGATGCCAAGTTGTTTGATTTCGATGAGCAGGCGCATGCTGTTGAGCACTTGCACTGCGGTGGCGATGACGCCTTTAAACGGGCCGCGCGTAACTTCCACAGCGGCGCCAGGTTCAATACGCATAGGTTCGAGCTCTCCGACCCCTACTTCTTGGAGCAGGATGCGGAGGTTCTGGATTTCGTGGGCTTGAACCACCGCCGGTTTGCCGTTGTGGTGCAAGATGCGAGAAAAGCCTTGAACGTTGTAAAGCAATTGGAGCTCAGCGGCGCTGCACTGCACAAAAACCACCGAACTAATAAGTGGTTTTTCGAGCTTTTTTTTGCGATCAGACCACTGCTTGATGGTGGTGTAGAGCGGCAGGTAATGCGCAATTCCCAAAAGCTGCAGGCGCTCTGCTACTTTCTTCTCTGCCAAGGGTTTAGTGTATACCACGTACCACTGACAAGTGGGGTCAGAAAGGCGAAATGTAAGCCTGTTTACCGTATTTTCTGAAAGGGCGCGCATATACTTTAACAGTAGCAAATATAAGCCTTTTCCCTTATTTGACCCTATTTATTTACATTATTCACACTTTAATGCAACTTGTGCTGTATAATTACGTTTATATCGGGTAGGTTTTTCTACCTTTGTTTAAATTTCGCTTATGAAAACTCCCCTTCTACTGCTCTTGCTTTTGGCCTTTAGCGCCACCGCCCAAGACTTCAACCGCTCTTCTTTAGGGCTCTCTATCGGCGGCCACGACGGCATGCACAACACCCTTCATACCACCCGCATTTACCAGTTCACGCACTACGAAGCGAACTACCGCTACATGCTCAACAACCGCGTTGGCCTCAAATTCGACGCAGGTTTTGACAACTTTAAGTTCACAGACGGCCACCCACCTACCCAAGCGCTGCGCTTTTCTATTCAGCCCGTCTTTAACCTCACTGACCTCCTCCATATGAATGATTTCTCTGAGCGCCTCGGCATGCAGCTGCATGTAGGCGGCGGCTATGCCACCATGTGGAACAAAACGCTACTTGGTGGCCCTGCCGAACTCTTCAATGCGCAAGAAGGCGCTGTAGACGAAATGCTACAAGGCATCATAGGGCTTACACCGCAGTTCAAGGTTACCGAAAGGTTCAGCATCAATGCCGACGTCAGCTTTATGGCCAACATTCGCCAAAACAACGGCTTTGATTTTGAAGCCACACCCATTCAAGGCGGCGGTTTCAGCGGTTATTACGCAAGCGCCACCATCGGCTTTAACTACTACCTTGGAAAGGCCAAAACACATGCCGACTGGACCTACACCCCACGCCTCCAAGCTGCTGACCTCGCCAAAATAGACGCCCTCCAAGCGCAAGTGAAGGCTTTAGAAGCCCAAATGAAAGAAATTGACACCGTTATTGAGCGCACCGAAACCACTGTAGAAATTGTACGTGGCGACACCGTCAAGGTTTATGTAGATGACTCCAAAACACTCGCCGACGCAGGTATTTATGAGGTCTTGTTTGTGAAAGGTTCTTTTTACCTCAACAACGCCTACCACGGTACCCTCAACAACTTAGTGGCCTACATGAACGCCAACCCAAGCCTCAAAATTGGTGTGGTGGGCCATGCCGACACCGACGGCGAAGACGACATCAACAACAAACTCTCAGAAGCACGTGCAGCTGTGGTGTGCAAATACCTCACCGACAACGGCATTGCCCAAGAGCGCTTGGTGGTGAGCTTCCGCGGCAAAACCGAAACCAAATACCCAGGCAAAACCCTAGAAGTAGATGCCGCTAACCGCCGCGTGAGTTTCCGCATCATTCGTTAACTTTGCGCCAACACCTTTCATTTACGCATGAAACACATCCAAATGGTCGATCTCTCGGCCCAATATCACAAAATTAAGCCCGCTATAGACGAGGCCATCCAAGAAGTCATCGACCAAACCGCATTCATCAATGGCCCCGCAGTGGGCCATTTTGCGCAAGAATTAGCTACGTATTTGGGTGCCAACCACGTCATTCCCTGCGCCAACGGCACCGACGCGCTGCAAATTGCGCTCATGGCCCTTGACCTGCAGCCCGGCGATGAAGTCATTACCCCGAGCTTTACTTACATTGCCACCACCGAAGTGATTGCCTTACTTGGCCTGACGCCCGTATTTGTGGAGGTAGACCCACAAACCTATTGCATAGACCCAGCAGCCATTGCAGCAGCTATCACGCCCCGCACCAAAGCCATTGTGCCCGTGCACCTCTACGGCCAAGCAGCCAACATGAACGCCATCATGGAGCTCGCTGCAAAGCATGGGCTTTTTGTAATTGAAGACAACGCCCAAGCCATTGGCTCAGACTACCACCTCGCCGACGGCCGCAAGGTCAAGACCGGCACTATTGGCCATATCGGCTGCACCTCCTTTTTCCCGAGCAAAAACTTGGGTTGCTACGGCGACGGCGGCGCACTCTACACCCAAGACGCCGAGCTGGCCAAGAAAATCAAAATGATTGCCAATCATGGCCAAGAACAAAAATACGTTCACGACGTCGTGGGCTGTAATTCCAGACTAGACACCATCCAAGCCGCCGTTTTGCGCATTAAATTGCGCCAACTAGACAACTACATCGACGCCCGCCGCGGTGTGGCCGCCGCCTACGACGCCGCTTTTGCGCAGCTGCCAGGCGTAGAGATTCCATTCAGAGCTTCAGACTCTCGGCATGTTTTTCATCAGTATACCCTCAAGCTCACGAGCCTTAGCCGTGCAGCGCTCCAAGCGCACCTGCAAGCGGCTGGCATACCGAGCATGATCTACTACCCGATTCCGGCACACCGCCAAAACATGTTCAGCAAATTCAATTTGGGCCACTTGCACCTGCCCCTCACCGAAGCGCTCTGCGAGCAAGTGATCAGCTTGCCTATTCACACCGAAATGGACGAGCAACAGCTCGATTATATTATTCAACACGTCCAATCCTTTTTCAAATGAAACAAATTGCTGTAGTAGGCACCGGCTATGTGGGCCTTGTTACCGGAACCTGTTTTGCCGAGACCGGCAATATGGTTACTTGTATAGACATCGACGCCCAGAAGGTCGAAAAAATGAAGCAAGGGCAAATTCCGATTTATGAGCCCGAGCTCGACGTGCTTTTTGAGCGCAACATCAAAGCGGGGCGCCTGCACTTCACTACCGACCTCGCCGCAGGTATCCAAGACGCCGAAATCATCTTTTTGGCGCTCCCAACCCCTCCTGGCGAAGACGGCTCAGCCGACCTTTCATATATATTGGGCGTTGCCGATCAGCTCGGTAAACTCCTTACCGACTACAAAGTGATCATCGATAAAAGCACCGTGCCAGTGGGTACTGCCGAGCGCGTACACGCCGCCATTGCCGCCAACGCCAAAGTGCCATTTGCGGTGGTCTCGAACCCTGAGTTCTTGCGCGAGGGCTATGCAGTTGCCGACTTCATGAAGCCAGACCGCGTGGTGATTGGCTGCTCAGATGAGCGCGCTGCTAAAATCATGGAGAGCCTCTACAAGCCGTTTGTGCGCCAAGGCAACCCCATTTATTTCATGGACGAAAAATCGGCGGAGCTCACCAAATATGCAGCCAACTCCTTTTTGGCCACCAAAATTACCTTCATGAATGAAATCGCCAACTTCTGCGAAGTAGTAGGCGCCGACGTCGACAAAGTGCGCATCGGTATTGGTGCCGACAGCCGCATCGGCAAGCGCTTTTTGTTCCCGGGGATTGGCTACGGAGGTTCTTGCTTCCCCAAAGACGTTCAGGCCCTGGCCAAATCAGGCGCCGATCACCACTACGATTTTAAAATACTTCAAGCGGTTATGGAAGTCAACGAAGACCAAAAAACCGTCTTGTTTACGCGCATGCAAAACTTCTTTCGAGGCGATTTGCGCGGCAAAAAAATTGCCGTTTGGGGCCTGGCCTTTAAGCCAGACACCGACGACATCCGCGAGGCACCCGCCCTCTACATGATCAAAGCTTTGCTTGCCGCAGGCGCCAGCATTACGGCTTATGACCCCGAGGCCATGGAGAACGTCAAAGGTATTTTTGGCGAGCAAATCAGCTACGCCAAAGACGAATATGCTGCTTTGGCTGCCGCCGACGCGCTCTTGATTTGCACCGAATGGAGCATTTTCAGGAACCCTAACTTCCATACCATGAAAGACCTCATGGCCGACAACGTGATCTTTGACGGACGCAATTTGTTCGACATCGAAGAAATGTCAGAAAAAGGATTTTATTACAGCAGCATTGGCCGCAAAATCATACTCAGAAACGCATGAAACGCATTCTCATTACCGGAGCCGCTGGCTTTTTAGGCTCGCATTTGTGCGATCGTTTTATCAAAGACGGCTACCACGTCATTGGCATGGACAACCTCATCACCGGCCAGCTCAAAAACATCGAGCACCTCTTTGCTTTGGCCAATTTTGAGTTCTACAACCACGACGTCTCCAAATTCATTCACATTCCGGGTTCGCTAGACTACATCTTGCACTTTGCCTCGCCGGCCAGCCCTATAGACTACCTCAAAATTCCGATCCAAACCCTTAAAGTGGGTTCTTTGGGTATCCACAACTGCTTGGGCCTGGCCAAAGCCAAAGGCGCGCGCCTCATGATTGCCAGCACCTCTGAGGTTTACGGAGACCCGAGTGTGCACCCGCAGCCAGAAAGCTACTGGGGCAACGTGAACCCCGTTGGGCCGCGCGGCGTTTATGACGAAGCCAAGCGCTTTCAGGAAGCCATCACCATGGCCTACCACACCTACCACGGCCTAGAAACCCGCATTGTGCGCATTTTCAATACCTACGGCCCGCGCATGCGCCTCAACGACGGCCGCGTGTTGCC
>JAIXUZ010000281.1 GCA_027483285.1 Bacteroidota bacterium | reverse complement strand
GAATAATTAACTATAAAAAAATGAACGGCCTTTACCGACAAATCTCGACTAAATTACCACTTGAAAACAGGTGGTCAATTTGACGCGGAAAAAGGTGGTCAGTTTGAACGGAATATCCAGTTAAAACTAAAGCAGGCGAAAAATCTGGTGTTTTTACCCTTATTCCAGATGGCCTGAATTGTAATATCTTGTCATTGATTGTTAGTTGGGTTTTATTTCCACAATTCCATTCAAATTTTTGATGACTATTTTCAAATTCAAGAATTTTTGGTATCCAATTGTCTAACCATTTCCTGTGTTTAAGATAAAATTCTCTATTTGATTTAATATAATATTTCTTCCAATGTGGGAATTCCTTCTGATCTATTTGTGAATATATTGGTAAACACTCAAGAATCTCATCAAACGAATGCCCCGCTATTTTTTTGCCAAATTTACCTTTGTGTTTTTTAAGTTCATTTGCACTTAATTTAATTGGTGCAACATCTTCATATGGATATGTCGCTCCGAATTCCATTGCCCAGATCGGGAATCTTGGCACTTCTTCAGGTTTTAAATGGTCAAGAAATTCTTGCCAAACTTTTATGTGGTTAAGAGATTCAGGTTTAATTACAGTATATTCTTTCGGTTTTTTTTCAATAATAGTTTTTATTGATAGTGTTCCTGAGTATTCATCCTTAGGGAATTCATAGTCTTTTAATCCGCCGGCAGATTTTAGTCGGCAAACTATATATATTCTCGATCTGTGTTGAGGAACCCCAAATTTATGAGGTGATATGACTTGCTCTTTAACGTCATATTTAACAGTTAGTTTTTTATAAATATAATTCCATGTATTGCCACTGTCATGTCCTTTTAAATTCGGGACATTTTCTAAAAAAATATATTCTGGATTGTGTAGGTCGGCAATTTCCATTATCCTATTAAAAAAATTTCCATTTGTTTCATCTTCAAGGCCATTTTGCTTTCCAGCTTTTGAAAATGGTTGGCATGGGAATCCTGCACAAATAATATCGTGAGAGGGAATGTTTATAACATCAACTGCATTTATATCGCCATTGCATGTAATACCATGATTGATTTTATATAAGGCCCTTAAATCATCATTAATTTCACTAGCGAACACACAAGTGTGTCCTAAATCCTTCAATGCAAGGTGAAACCCCCCAAGTCCTGCAAATAAGTCTATAAATCGTAAAGTTCTCATTTAGAATTGTAATTAATCTGTAAATATAAAAAATGTATTTCTTTTATAAGGCCTTCTTGACACACCCCCTGCCTGTATCGTAACTTTGTATTCTTAAATTGGCGAGTGCTTAGTGGCGTGTGGTGAGCGTTGCAAAACGTTAAATTTTATTACAACAGCGTAGCTTTCAGCCGCAAGGGGTTTGGGTGGGTTGAGAATTTTCTGCACACTGTACCCTGTAACCTATCTTCTAAAGCATTAAGTTTGTGCTGTAAGTAACAATTACCCTAAAGCAGCGTTGGAATAGCTATGGCCGAATTAAAATTAGATGAGTTAAGGCAGTTTGGAAGTCTGGAGTTTATTGCCCGCCAGGTGGTAGAGGGGTTTATAACGGGTTTGCATAAGAGTCCTTTTCATGGTTTCTCGGTAGAGTTTGCCGAGCACCGCATATATAACAGTGGCGAGAGTACCCGCCATATAGACTGGAAACTGTTTGGCCGCACCGACAAGCTTTTTGTTAAGCGGTACGAGGAGGAGACTAACTTGCGTTGCCAGCTGGTGATTGATGGGTCAAGCTCTATGTACTTCCCCATGCAGGAGAAGGGGCAAAAGGGTATGCCCGACAATAAGATTACCTTCTCGGTATACGCCGCGGCGGCTATTACGCAGCTGCTTAAGCGCCAGCGCGATGCCGTGGGTTTGAGTGTTTTTGCCAACGATGTGGCTTTTCATGCCCAGGCAAAATCGAGCGGGGTGCACCACAGCATGATTTATGCTGAGATGGAGAAGTTGCTGCAAACGCCTCCCGAGGGCCAGCTAAAGTCGACATCAGCCGCGGCAGCCCTGCACGAGGTGGCTGAGAATATCCATAAACGGTCGTTGGTGATTATATTCTCTGATATGCTGGACAGTGCCACCGCCGACGAGGTGTTTAACGCCCTGCTTCACCTTAAGCATAATAAGCACGAGGTGGTGCTCTTTCATGTTACGGATAAGCGCCGCGAGCTGGATTTTGACTTTGAGAACCGCCCATACAAGTTTATTGACATGGAGACGGGTGAACAGCTGAAAGTGCTGCCGGCCGAGGTTAAAGCCCAATACAAAGGCCGTATGGCTGAGTTTAAAGGCGAGCTAAAGCTGCGTTGCGGCCAATACAAGATAGATTACGTAGAAGCCGACATTAACGAGGGTTTCAGGCAGGTTTTGATGCCTTATTTATTGAAAAGAGAAAAAATGTTTTAAAATTTTATTGCAGATTTAAAAAGAAGTTTTACTTTTGCACCCCTATTGACACAGTAATGTGTTAAGACGGATTGGTAGTTCAGCTGGTTAGAATGCCGCCCTGTCACGGCGGAGGTCGCGGGTTCGAGTCCCGTCCAGTCCGCAATTTTACTTCGCAATCCCCTGTTAATCAACAAGTTAGCAGGGGATTTTTAGTGGTAGGTACAACATAGGTACAACATTTTGAAGTGTAGGTATACTCCTAAAGACAATTTATACCCCCCATTAACCGGTATAAAATTTGCTAAAACTGAATACAAAATTTTGAGGGCGGAAACTTGCTTTATGATTGGTCAGAGGGTGCTATCTTCAACCAAGGTACCTGGTCAGGTCAGTTTTGGCAATTTGTTATAAGCGTAGCGTGTTTTTCCTACCCCAAATCAGGCTTAGGTTCTATATTATTTCTTTTGTTCTTCATTCGACCTACAAGCATTAACATTTGTTAAAAATTCGATGGCCTTCTGCTAAGTTTTTTGGCACCAACAGAGCTAAATTTGTATTAAAAAATATTTCAATACAAAATATGGCTGCACCAGAAGTACCGCGTGTTTTTAATAGGCAAATAATTTATCCCTACCAAACGCACCTAATAACCATTAATATAGCAGCTGATGGCAGGCCAAATTATTTGGCATGTGGCTACTCATTGTTACCCGGGCAATGGGATAATCGTTTAATAAAGACCCCCACCAAAGTATAAGCTATTCTAATGGTAGGTTCTTATGCCAAGCCATATTTATCAGGCTTTGTTGAAGAGGTCTTAAACGAAACAATGCAAAAGACAACAGTAAAATAACTAATTGATCGCATGAAAAGTAAAAACAACGTAAACCATAGGCTTGTTATACCAGTCACAACCGACCCTAATATGGCATTTGCGCAGCAAATAGCTAAAGTTTTAGGCTCAATAAGCAAGGAGTTAAGAATATACAGTAAAGAGGCAGCTCTTTCGACAAAAACAGAACTTAACGGATATTTTAATACAATAGAGGCTAGGATAAAGGCTATTGAAGACCCTGTTGAGATTTGTAATTTTTTGCTTGAAGAACAACGTAAACAGGAAGAGCATTGTATAAAAGCCCGAATTGATAAAGATGGTTACTCCGTAGAATATTATCAGGCTTTAATACAGGTGATTTTATCGCCCCTCTATCACCATTGGCAAAAGATTGTGGAGTTTAACAAGGAAAACCCAAGGCCACCCAAGATAACTATAGGCGCGCCACCTATACCGAAAAAAGATGTTGAAGCGAGCCCGGCAATACCGAATTTAATACTACAAGATGAATTACCTGAAAATGCACCTCTGGGCCCGGCTGATGATATAGTACAAATTGAGTGCAATGCAACAAAAGAGCAGATACATGAATTTTTTAGTGTATTGACCATAGAAAAGAACCATATAAACAACAAGCCATATATGACAACTTCTGATTTGGAACGGTTTTTAAATAAAAATTTTGCCGCATTTGGAGCGCAGCCTAAAGGAGGTTATATACCTATAAACCTTTTACGGGGCCAAAAACGCATGCTTGTTTATTTTATTTACTGCTTTTATTTTAGGTATAGCCGCATTAATCATGATCAAAGGCATAAATATGGCAAACTGTTAATACAGAATTTCATCTTGTTTAAGGATGACAAGCTCAAAAACTTGCTTACTAATTTTAGCGAAACAAAAAAACCTCACCCGGCAAATATCATCCCGATACCCAAGAAGGTTAAGCTATCGTGATTTTGAAATAAAAAAGCAAATTTTCAACGACTGTAATGGTGACTGTGATGGCGACTGCGATTACTGTAATGACTACTGTGATTAGGATAGATGAGATTTAAGCTTGCCTGTGTGCTTATTTTTGTGGTGTTATTTTAACTCACATAAAAAAGAGATGAGCGATATTATTATTATAAAACAAGAGGAGCTGAATAGGCTGTTAAAGCCATTAATTGATAAAGTTGACAACCTTGTAAAGTCTTTTGAAAACGCCAAAGCCATTAGCAATAAGGCTATATACTCTGAGGCAGAGGCTGCGCGTTTCTTAAGCTGTTCGACAAAAAAGCTACAACAGCTGCGAAATAACCAGGATATTGGATTCGTCAGGCAAAAAAATGGTCGCAAGGTTCTATACCGTTACGAGCACCTGATGGAATACCTGGCATCACACGAATTAAAAAAGAAGAAATAGTGGGCATACTCAAGGCCATTATATAAAACCCCTATACTTTATGGATTCAATATATTCAGATCCCGAGCTACGGAAACTGATCGAATTGGCGATTAAACCGCCGGTTCGCGATAAAAAATGCCCTCGTTGTGGTAAAGCCTTTTATGCCTACCACCTAAACAGAAAATTTTGTACTGACTATTGTGCCGATGCCTATTACAATGAAATAAGAAGGCCAGCTAAACAGATACTTACAGAATTGGCCCAGCGAGATAAGGAAGAAAAGGAAAGACAGGCATATAAAGACTCGCTGCCTCTGCCGGAAAATATATTACGGAGAAACATAGCCATTTTAGATAAACTAATCATAGAGCCATTTGCCGGAACTGCTTATCAAATTAGCGACTTACAAGCTCTCGGCTTAGACTTTAGCGTATTTTCCTACAAAGAGCGGTTAGTTGGAAAGGCTGAAGAGTGCTATGCTCTTTTCTTCGGCACATACAAGGTAACACAACTTGATGAGAAGCGAATAAAAATTAGAAACCGTAAAAAATAAATACAATGAACCCTAGAATCAACTTAAGTGCCTTTGGCACCCCATTACAATATGCCACAGATGTGGTAGCGCCTCAAACGGTTAATATTAAAACCTTTGCCTTTTATGTAGTTTTAGCATTAATAGCAGGTGCAGCAGCAGGCTATATAATTGGCCGTACCAGAAATATTGTAATACAGCCTAAGCGTAAAGTGTAAGCTCAGCCCAGCAATGTATAAAAAGCCTCACAATGTCTCATTGTGGGGCTTTTTATTTATATAGTTTTGTAGGCTGTGGGCTTTTATAAAAATTTCTACGATTTTTGGTTGTTTAACTGCTGCAACATTTATCCGATATCGCGCAATTACACCCGTTACCAGCCGTAACGATAAATAAATCCCCGTAAATGGCCGTTTTTGCCCGTTAACTTACGTTAATAGAAAATATTAAAACTTTATTATCAACACTTTAAAATTAAAAATAACCTAAATGCTATTGGCTTTTTATGGATTTGGCAGGTAACAAAACCAGGGTTTTGTTAATAATCGGAATGAAACCTATTGGAAACCCTATGCATCTAGCATTTAAACTTTTTAGGTTATTAAAATTAAGTGTTGAAGTTGCATATTTGTACATCACTTGGGGTAGGGTTTTTTACATTTGCACAAAAGTTAATTATTTGCCTTTAGGCAAATAAAATATAAACCATATTTACAATGAAATACCTTTCTAAATCTGATTTTCAGCTTGGCACAACATGCCCCAAGAAGTTACATTATAAAAAGGCATACTACCCAACAGCTAATGATGCTAATGAGTATATGGAGATGTTATCGCAAGGAGGGTATATTGTAGGCAAAATGGCAACCCTACTATTTCCTAATGGTATAGAAATAGCAGGAAACACCCAAGATTGTATTGCTCAGACCCAAACCTTGCTGAAACATGAAAACGTGGTACTGTTTGAACCCGCCATTGTGTCGGGACAAAAATTGGTTCGAGTAGATATATTGGTAAAGCAAGGTGATTCATTCCACCTAATTGAAGTTAAAGCAAAATCACATAACACAGATGAGCAGCCTGACAAAGCCAAACTAAAAAAATACATAGAAGATGTCGCTTATCAATACACTGTGCTCAAAGAAGCCTTCCCCGAGCATAAAATTCGATGCTCCCTATTGATGCCCGATAAAGCTAAGCGAACAACCATTGATGAGCTTGCAGGATGGTTTAGTGTTAAAAAACAGGAAATCAAGAATGACAATGAGAATGAGGAATTGCCAGCACAACAAATACCGGCCTTTAACAAACCTGAAGTTATTTTTAAATATGAATCACAACCCAACGAAGGAGAGTACATCGACCGACTTGCCAATGAAGGCATATTGGAGTATCAGGATGTAACTCAAGCGGTAGAGGAAATGCAGAATGATATCAATCAAAAAGCAAGTAATTTTATACGAATACTAAATAAAGGAATATCTAGCGATGACTATCGCATATCCAAGGCTTGCAAGGCTTGTGAGTTTAATACTTCAGATAAAGCTCAAAATGGCTTTAAAGAGTGCTGGGGTGATTTAGCCTATACTGAACCAAATATTTTTGATTTGTATTATGGTGGTTCTATTGGACATTATACCAAAGGATTCTATTTTGATGAACTTATTGCTGAAGGCAAAACAAACCTATTTGATATCGAGCCTGAACGATTGAAAAATAGCAAAGGTGAATTGGGCTCACGCGGTACTCGTCAGTTTATACAAATTGAGAATACACGGAACAATACAGAATGGGTATCCAATGAGTTGAAATCAATCCGCGATTCTCTTAAATACCCATTGCATTTTATTGATTTTGAAACATATACGGGAGCTTTGCCTTTTCATAAGGGGATGCGACCTTACGAATTAATTGCCTTTCAGTGGAGCTGCCATACTATAGATACACCAGGAGCAGCTCCAGTTCATTCACAATGGATTCATACAGGCGAAATGTTTCCTAATTCAAGTGAGTTCCCAAACTTTGAATTTGCCCGCTCATTGATGAGGCAAATCGGAACAGCAGGAACACCATTGATGTGGGCAACTCATGAAAATACTGTATTGAGAACCATTATGAATCAGATGGAAATATACGGTATACAAGATGAGACCCTTAAAAATTGGTTATTCGATATTACTAGCGACGGAGACAAGGAAGGAAGATTAGTAGATATGAATAAAATGACTCAGGAGCATTATTTTCACCCTTTCATGAAAGGCAGAACCTCCATTAAAAAAGTATTGCCAGCAGTTTGGAGTCATCAAGTTTATTTGCATCAGGTCGAGCACTTCAAGGATTATTTACCAAATGAGTTTTTAGGTGGCATTTTAGACCCTTATGATACACTAACGAGCGGCCTAAATGAAGGTGAATGGGATGATGAAGTTGTTAGCGGAGGCACAGCAGCTATGAGAGCATATTATCGCATCAGATTTGATGAATCCTTAAACCCAGCTCAGAAAAATGAACTAAGATATCAGTTGCTGCAATATTGCAAATTAGACACCATGGCAATGGTAATTATAGCTTATCACTGGGGGATGAAATAAACTCTATAAAACCAAATTTTAATAAGGCTATCTAGCTATTTGTCTAATTTTAAATCCGAAAATGTCCAACTTTATTTTACTCAAAAAGTACACTTTAATTTGAAGACATACAATGCTATACTAAAAAAAGGACCTACACATTTGATAATCTAAGAATTATTTCCACCTTTTTTTCGATTGCACAGGGAGTGAGAAATTTGACCATTTGTTAAATCTGTTCTTCCTCCATTTGTCCACGGTGTAAAATGGTCAATTTCACAATCAGAATAGTTTGAGATAACTAAATTGCAAATTCCACATTTTTTTTCTACGGATTTATGCCATAAAAATTGTCTTTCAAATTCACTGAAAGTTCGTTTTGGATCGCGATCTAAACATAATGGTTCCAATAAACTTGTTAGGTAATTATCACGATATTTTCTGCTTGATTCAGTATCACCTCCCTGCACTGTTTTTTGGTAATACTTTAATATATCTGGATTAGTCGCATTCTCGTTTGCATTTATAGACAATTCTATTAATATTTTTTTCATTTCAGGATAAACCTTACTTTCAATTTTGTAATTCTTTTTATATAAAAAAGTATAAATCAAGTAAAATAGTGAATAGTAATCATTTCGATTATTAAAACGTGTTGTAGATAAATCTTCACCTAAAATTTTTTTAATGGTTGAAAAAACTGCACGAAATTTCTTTTTACATTCTCTAACATCATCTTCTTCCATTATATCATAAAATCCATATATGTTATCTGTCTCATCTTTTTTATTAGTAATTCCTTTTAGCATAGCCCCTAATAGTTCTGAAGTAAATTCGGCATCAATCATTCTTTTAATGTTAGAAATTGAAAGGATTTTATATCTTAAATAATATTCTTCTTCAAATTCTTCGGCCAATGTATATGCCATCTTTTTAAACTCGCCTTGAAATAATGCGTTTCTTAATTCCTGAGAATTTAGCTTAAAATTACTTAGATTTAACCTGACAAACATGTCCTTTATTTCTGCTTCTTCAGCCTCTGTTAACTCTTCCATTGACAATTTGTATAACCAAAATTTTTGTTGTAAATCCTTAGTTAGTGTGCTGAATGTTTTACCCTCCAAATCCTTTAAAAATTTTTCAGGTTCAGGGTGATTTTTTTTTGTAAGAACAAAATCTCTATTGTCATTAGTTTTGCCCTTAATGAATTCAAATATAGTAGAAAGCCTTTGCTGTCCATCAACCATCGCATACATGGTTTTTCCAGTATCCGAATCAACAACAATCTGCATGAAAAACTTTGGCAAGGGGAGACCTTGTAAAATAGAATCAATCAAATAAACCTTGTTTTTGAAAGGCCAAACCAACCTTCTTTGATATTTAGGTTGAAGATCAACATTTTTCAGTGAATACTGTTCCCACATTTCACTTATTGGTTTAGAATTTAAATTGGTTCTCATTTGACTTTCTGATTTTCAAAAATTAAAAATATTGCTTTTATTTTTAGCTCAAACAAATGTAAATAATTTATGTTGAAATCTCATTTTTACATCGATTTGAATGAAATAAATCTTCACTAGTTGCAGGTTAAACATTTCTAATTCTTATCTATTGCGGTAAAATTCTTTTATAGAGTAACTAATTGTTATACACTATTAAAAATTATTCATTAGACCTCTATTTGCACAGCTCGCTTTGTCATACTTAAATTTGCTTCTTACACATCTCTGCTTACATTTGGGTAAATTAAATTATGCCAGTTCAAAACGAAGCAGTTTTACGGTTCTCGATTATTGATAAATGCCTGACAAATCCATACAGGCCATACCCCTCAATGGATGCCATAAAGCTTGCACTTAATCGAGCTATGGGTCAAGCTTACTCAACCTCTACCATACAAAAGGATATTAAGGCTATGAAGGAAGATGAGCATTTGGGCTATATGGCACCCATAAAGTTCTCAAAGTCCCAAAATGGCTACTACTATGCTGATGAAAACTACACTATACAGTCTTATGACTTAAACGATAAAGAAGTGGAGGCCATAGAGTTTGCAGCCGGTATATTACAGCATTTTAGGGGTATAAAGGTAAACGACTGGTATAACCAGGCAATAGATAAGCTTTTATCATCGGTAGATATTAAGAAGTCGGCCAATGAGGTTAGCTTGTCTAATGCCATACAACCCGAAGGTTTGTTTTATATGCGGGGCATGGAGCATTTTGATTTGTTTATCAATAGCATTAAAAATAAGATTGCGCTGTCGTTTATACACTACTCATACTCCAAAAAGACTTTTAAGGCCATAGTAATACACCCGTACCTGTTAAAAGAAAGCAATAAGCGGTGGTACTTGGTTGGTTTTTCTGAGTATCATAATGAAATACGCTATTTTGGCTTAGATAGGATATATGACCCTATATTAATTGATAAGCCATACATAGAAAATGACAAAACTGATTTGAAAGAGATGTTCAGCAACAAAATTGGTTTAGGGACTATTCAGACGGAGGAAGCAGTAAAATGCGAAAACGTAGTTTTGTGGGTTAGCAGAAGAATGGCTAACTATATAAAAGCTATGCCTCTGCATACCACCCAAAGCATAAAAGAGGATGGGGGGTATGGCGACTTAGTAGTGACGCTGCAATTGTTTCCTACAGTAGAGTTGATAAATATGGTGCTTTCATATGGGTCTAACATGGCAGTGCTTCAACCAGCATGGCTTAGAAAAGAGGTTGCCTTAGAGGTTCAAAGGGCGTTTAATAAATACGGTTTTCAAAGTGGGCGTAATGGAAAGCAATAACAATACTTTACTAAGCAAGGGGTTTATTGTTTCAAACCCTGAACACGCTACAATAGATGCTAACGTTCAACTGCTGCGGGTAATATTAACCCCTAAAGAAACCAAAATAGATTTTGGCTACCAGGCAACCAGCTATTATATAAAGGGTGGCTGGATAAAAATAAGCCCACATACCTTTATTAGGCAAACCGGCACAACTGAAAAACTGGTTTTAACCAATGCAACCAATATACCCTTTGGGCCAGAGAAATTACATTTTAACTCGTCTATAGAATGGCGCTACTTCTCGTTATACTTTCCTCCATTACCTCCGGGAGTTCATTCAATAGATCTGATAGAAAGCGAGCGGTCTTCCACTAATGTTTTTAATTTTTTCAACATTAGGCTTGACGATATTTCAAGGGTTTGTAATATTCATTAGTTTGTAATACAATCAGATACGGATTTTATTTGATCATGCATTGTGATATTTTAAGTAAAACGTATTCAAAATGCGTTTTACTTAAAATATATTTGTTACTTGTAATAGCGAACAGCATTAACACAATTAACATGACCATTGAAATTAAAGAATTAGAGGTAGCAAAAGAACAAAAGGGAATATATAACCCCAAGGTAACCAAATCGCCTGACTCAGACTTTGAGATATTAAGAATAACCGAGGAGGCAGAACTTACCAGGATAGACTTTTTGTTTATGCCTCAAAAAAAACGAAAAGGTGCGTGGGTGCAGATAAAACGGCACACGTTTATTAGGCCGGCTGGTAGTTCAATAAGATACAGCATGGTTAAGGCCGTGGGCATACCAATTCACCCGTTGAGAGACCATTCTATAACAACGCTAAAAATGTTTAGCTATACCCTATACTTCCCAAAACTCCCAAAAGGAACAACCAGTATTGATATTATAGAATCAGAGTCTACCAACAGAGTTTATTTTAACTTTTATGGAGTACATCTTACTTCCATAAAATCAGAGAAACTATTAGTATATAGTTAGTAGCCAAACAAATAACATTACAATAATAGCACTATGAAGAGGTCAATATTTATAATAGCACAAATAGCCGCCCTTGCCGGGCTCAACTACTTCTGGGTAATCGACTCGGGGCTAATCTTTCAGCAGTCTATTGCTGCTATAGCACTTTTGCCAATAATATATTTTAATGCGGGGCTGTTTTTGGCCCTGCATACTACAATACAGAACAGAAAATGGTCTGCCGAGAGGGCCAGCCTGGTGATTAACTTTAATGCCTTCATAATGGTAAGTACCATTATGGGCGCTCTTTTTATCAAATGCACAGTGGGTTCAGTTAATTTATGGGTAAACCTATTGGTAGGTATTTGTATGCTATACCTGACTGTTATTTGCTTGAAAAAAACGCGTAAAAGCTATATAGAGCTGGCAGGAACAAACTATAGCTATTAGTTATGCAACAGAAATTAAATTATTGAAATAAAAAATATGACAAAGGTTAAACTTAATAATAAGAAGGATCTCGAAGATTTGATTAAACAGCTGAGTGAAGATGAGGGTGTCGAATTATCTTTTGAAAGCGTAAAACAACCAATATCTTACCCCTGCATTTCCATTCATCACTACTCTGAAGATGTTGACTTTGGAAGTTTTTTTAGTATTGAATTTGTTTACTTTACTGACTTTCATCCGTGTTTGAGCGCTGTTAATTTAAATTAACGGTGGTAAGCTCTTGGCAAATAGTAAGGTTTAAAAGCATTTTAACCTTATGCAAATTAGATACCTTTGCTAAGGTTATTATTTACAGGAATTGAATGAATTTATAAAAATAATATTATTACATACATGGAAATATTAATATACATTTTAATAGGATTGAGTATCATTAATCTAATCTTGCTTTTTGTATTCAAAGCAAAACCCAATAGCCAAAATCAAGAATTAATTTTAAAGATTGATTCGTTAGACAAAATCTTGCAAAAAATTGAATCAAATTTAAAAGAGGACTTTAAAATTAACCGAGAGGAGAATTCAAACATTGCTAAAGACAATAGACTAGAGCTGAATAATACTTTAAAAGAGTTAAAAAAGGAGTTGTCTGATACCCTAAGAGAAATTAATGAAAAAGCGCAGAGTGATAATACAAAAATGCGCGACTCAATGGTAAATTCTTTCAAGAGCTTTGAAGAAAGTTTTGACAAGAACGTTAGGTCCTTCAATGACTTGCAACGTGATAAATTTACCGAGCTAGGAGAAAAACAGAACAAATTAGTGGAAGGGACTGAAAAGAAACTAGAATTAATAAGGGTAACTGTTGAAGAAAAACTGGAGAAAACGCTAAGTGAGCGTTTGGGACAAAGTTTTGAAACTGTCGGCAAACAGTTGATAGAGGTGCAAAAGGGTTTAGGGGAAATGCAAACCTTAGCACAAGATGTTGGCGGACTGAAAAAAGTATTAAGCAATGTAAAAATGCGAGGAGGCATAGGCGAGGTTCAATTAGCCATGCTACTTGAGCAGGTATTGGCCCCTGAACAATACCAAGCAAATGTGAAAACTAAAGAAGGTAGTTCTGATCTTGTTGAATTTGCAATAAAATTGCCAGGACGCGATGAAGGAGATTCAGTTGTTTGGTTGCCGGTTGATGCGAAGTTTCCCAAAGACGTTTACGAGCAATTACAAACAGCTTATGATATTGGAGATATTCCTGCCATTGAAGCAGCACAAAAAAACTTAGAGAATACCATTAAGAAAATGGCTAAAGATATTCATGATAAATACATTGATCCCCCTAATACGACAGACTTTGGAATTATGTTTTTGCCATTTGAAGGTATTTATGCCGAAGTAGTTCGCAAAGCTAGTTTATTGGAAGAATTACAACGTAATTATAAGATTATTGTGACGGGCCCCACAACTCTGGCTGCTATTTTAAATAGCTTACAAATGGGCTTTAAAACTCTTGCCATTCAAAAACGAAGCAGCGAAGTTTGGAAGGTACTTGGTGCCGTTAAAAAGGAATTTGAAAACTTTGGAGGCTTAATGCAAAAAGCACAATCAAATATCCAAACAGGATTAAATCAATTAGACGATGTGATCGGAACTAGAACGAGAGCAATACAAAGAACTTTAAAAACTGTAGAAGCACTGACACAAGTGGAAACGAAATTAATTTTACCAGATACAACAGAAAATACTGAGGAAGACTAGGTGTGTAAACTTATCATTTACTAAGTTCAGCTCAAAATATGCATTTTGGTTTAAGTTCGTTCATTATCTTGTATAAATGGCTGATTGGGTGGGATTTGTTTATAGTGAGATAAGAAAAAGTTACTGATGTTAAATGAATTTTGGTGCAATACTCCACCTATATTTATATCGATATTGACCTGCGTTATAAAAAGAGCTATTTTTATACCGAAATCATTTTTTCACCTAGTATTAGTGGATATTCCGTTCAAACTGACCACCTTTTTCCGCGTCAAATTGACCACCTGTTTTCAAGTGGTAATTTAGTCGAGATTTGTCGGTAAAGGCCGTTCATTTTTTTATAGTTAATTATTC
>JAIXUZ010000432.1 GCA_027483285.1 Bacteroidota bacterium | reverse complement strand
ATTGGTTTTATTAGTTAGAGGAAATTGGCTACTTCTAACTTAAAACGCAAATACCTGAACAATAGTTTCTATGTGTTTAAAAATAATTAAACGGGTATTTCTTCCTCATAGTAACCGCCTGTGCCTATATAGGTAACGCGGGGTTTACCAATAAGTGTAGACTCGTAAAAACGGACACCGGCCGCAGCAATAGCATCCATAAATTCGGGGTAGGTGGTTTTACCGGCTTGTGTGTCTTTTACTGCCTGCAAGGTAGCGTCGTTATTAAATGCAGCGCCAATAGCTCGTGCATCGCCGTGGCCGTCTTTCAACGCTAGTCCGCCATCGGCAAGGCGGTATAAGGTTGTGCCGGTAGCTACATCAACCGTGTACGATTGGATGCCGAGGTTCACCATACCTTCTACAAGTTCAGGATATGATTTGGCTATGCGGCCAACTTCTTGCAAGGGGAGTAGGATGTTGTTTTGCATGGAGTTTTTTTCAATTTTAACCACAAAGTACACAAAGTTTAGCACAGAGAACACAAAGCAATTTACATCTCCTATGGTGAGATTCCCGCCTGCGCGGGAATGACATCAACTTTTTCCTATACGCTGTCAGCTATACGCTGTCAGCTATACGCTAATACCCCAAAACAGGGCTCAACCAGCGCTCAATTACTTTTAGCTCCATGCCTTTGCGGGTGGTGTACTCAACAACCTGGTCTTTTTGTATTTTACCTAAGCCAAAGTATTTGCTTTGCGGGTGGGCAAAGTACATACCGCTTACGGCGGCTGTTGGGTACATGGCAAAGCTTTCGGTTAAGGTAATATCGGCTTTGGCAGTAGCATCAAGTAGTTTAAATAGCGTAGCTTTCTCGGTATGGTCGGGGCAGGCAGGGTAGCCCGGTGCCGGACGGATACCTTGGTATTTTTCGGCTATCAAATCAAAATTATCCAGCGTTTCATTCGGAGCATAGCCCCAAAATTCTTTACGCACACGCAGGTGCATCATCTCGGCAAAAGCCTCGGCTAACCTATCGGCAAGGGCCTTTAGCATAATGCTGTTATAATCGTCATGGTCGGCTTCAAACTCGGCTAGTTTCTTCTCTATACCAATACCCGAGGTAACGGCAAAACCACCCCAATAATCGGGCAGGCCGGTTTCTTTTGGTGCGATAAAATCGGCCAGTGCATAGTTTGGTTGCCCCGGCGCTTTTTTGTTTTGTTGACGAAGCGTGTGTATGGTTTCTAAAACGGTTGTGCGGGTTTCGTCGGTGTACAATTCAATATCATCGCCCACAGCATTAGCAGGCCATATACCTATAACCGCTTTGGCTGTTAAACATTTTTCATCAATTATTTTTTGCAGCACAACTTTAGCATCGGCATACAATTTTGTTGCCTCAACACCTACTACTTCATCTTCTAAAATAGCCGGGAAACGGCCTGCTAATTCCCATGTTTGGAAGAAGGGTGTCCAGTCGATAAACCTAGCCAGTTCTTCTAACGAATACTCTTCAAATACTTTTGTACCGATAAATTTCGGCGTATATAAATCATCAATCGTCCACTCAATAGGGGTGCGGTTTGCGCGGGCAGCCTCAATGGTTATTGATTCTTTGCCTGATTTTTTACTCTCGTGCATTTCGCGCAGCGCAGCGTATTCGGTTTTAATACCGGCTTCAAATTCTTCTTTATTTTCTTTGCTTAACAGGCTGCCGGCCACAGGAACCGAGCGCGAAGCATCAAGCACATGCACCACAGTGCCAGAGTATTTAGGCGCAATTTTTACGGCAGTATGCATACGCGATGTGGTAGCGCCACCAATCAGTAATGGGATTTTCATTCCACGTGCTTCCATCTCTTCAGCCACGTAGGCCATCTCGTCAAGCGATGGGGTAATAAGACCGCTTAGGCCGATAATATCGGCGCCAATTTCCTGTGCTTTGTCTAATATCTTTTCGGCAGAAACCATTACGCCCATATCAACCACCTCGTAGTTGTTGCAGCCTAATACTACGCCTACAATATTCTTCCCAATATCGTGCACATCGCCTTTTACGGTTGCCATTAACACACGGCCCGCGCTTGATGATGTACCTTCTTGTTTAGCAGCTTCGATAAACGGCAACAGGTATGCAACTGCTTTTTTCATCACACGGGCACTTTTAACTACCTGTGGCAGGAACATCTTGCCTGCGCCAAACAAATCCCCAACTACGTTCATTCCGTCCATCAGAGGGCCTTCAATTACGTCAAGTGGGCGGTCCGATTTTTGGCGGGCTTCTTCCACGTCTTCATCAATATGGTCAACAATGCCTTTTATCAGGGCGTGGGCCAAACGTTTCTCCACGGGCTCTTCCCTCCAGCTATTATCAACCAAAATTTCTTTGCCTTTGCCTTTAAAGCTTTCGGCCATTTCTATTAATCGCTCGGTAGCATCATCGCGGCGGTTTAGCAATACATCCTCTACACGCTCTAAAAGGTCTTTCGGAATTTCTTCGTACACCTCAATCATACCGGCATTTACAATGCCCATATCCAAGCCTGCTTTTATAGCATGGTATAGGAAAGCCGAGTGCATAGCCTCGCGCACTTTATCATTGCCACGAAACGAGAACGAGATGTTACTTACCCCACCTGAAACCTTTGCGCCGGGCAGGTTTTCTTTAATCCATTTTGTAGCGCGGATAAAATCAACCGCGTAATTATTATGTTCTTCAATACCCGTTGCAACAGTTAAAATATTTGGGTCGAAGATGATATCTTCGGCAGGAAAACCTACCTGTTCTGTTAAAATTTTATAGGCGCGTTCGCATATAGCAATGCGGCGTTCGTAGCTGTCGGCCTGGCCAGTTTCGTCAAAGGCCATAACCACTGCGGCAGCACCGTAGCGTTTTACCTTTTTAGCATGGGCAATAAAGGCGGCTTCGCCTTCTTTTAAGCTGATTGAGTTTACAATCGATTTGCCTTGTACGCATTTTAATCCGGCCTCAATAACACTCCATTTAGAGCTGTCAATCATTACAGGAACGCGCGATATATCAGGCTCAGAGGCAATCAAATTCAGAAAGCGAACCATAACGGCCTCGCTATCCAACATGCCTTCGTCCATGTTTACGTCAATAACCTGCGCACCATTTTCAACCTGCTGGCGGGCTACAATAAGGGCTTCCTCATAACGGCCATCAATAATCAGTTTGGCAAATTTGCGGCTCCCGGTTACGTTGGTACGTTCACCAATATTGATGAAGTTATTGCCTTCTACTTCCACCATTGGCTCAAGGCCGCTGTAGTGGCTGCGTTTAGGAAGATGCGGTGCAACACGGGGCTTGTATTCAGAAGCTACGCGAGCTATGGCTGCAATATGGTCGGGCGTGGTGCCGCAGCAACCGCCCACAATATTCACAGTGTTTCCCTCTAAATATTCGCGCACTTGTGCAGCGGTTTCTTCGGGCAATTCATCGTATTCGCCAAAGGCGTTAGGCAAGCCTGCATTAGGATAGGCCGATACTTTAAACTCGGTATTACGCGCCAGTGTTTGAATGTAAGGCTTAAGCTGACGTGCACCCAGGGCGCAGTTAAAGCCAACGCTTAATAATGGCAAATGTGAAACAGAGTATAAAAATGCCTCAGCTGTTTGGCCTGATAATGTACGGCCCGAAGCATCGGTAATAGTGCCCGATACCATAATAGGGTACATATCGCCAATTTCTTCAAAGTACTTATCTACCGCAAATAGCGCGGCTTTAGCGTTAAGCGTATCAAAAATAGTTTCAATAAGGATGATGTCTACACCACCTTCGCAAAGGGCTTTTACCTGTTCATAGTAGTAATCAGCCAATTGGTCGTACGTAATGGCACGGTAACCCGGGTCGTTAACATCGGGCGACAGTGATGCTGTTTTATTTGTCGGGCCAAGGGCGCCGGCTACAAAGCGCGGTTTGTCTGGGTTCAGTGCCGTCATTTCATCGGCTACCTCACGGGCTATTTTAGCCGATTGGTAGTT
>JAIXUZ010000363.1 GCA_027483285.1 Bacteroidota bacterium | reverse complement strand
TTATCCCCTACCACCCTAGCTAAACCGTACAAGGTACTATCGGCATTGTTAAACCTAAAGTTATCAAAATAGCTTTCGCCCAAAGGGTCAGTTAGCGGTACGCTGGTAATTATTTGCCCGTTGATTAGGCTTAGCGAGAGCAAATCGGTATTACCGATAAAAACATAGCTGTTATCGTACGGGTTTAACGCCGCGCCGGTTAGGTTTACACTGCGGGTGTAAGCAGCGGTGCCAATATTATCAACTTGTCCCGTAACAGGGTTTAGGTTACCTAACCTTACGGTGCACGAGTCGAACTGCTCATATTCACCACCAAATAAAGAGTCAAAAACGGTGGTATAGTAGTTTTTGCGTACTACCCCAATTAGGCTAGGCGATTGCGCAATGGCCTGCTGCGCAGTTAAAACAATAAAGCTAATGATAAACAGTTTTTTCATGCTACTATTGGTTTGATTCACACTATAGAAAAAACAGCCCTAAATAATGTTTAAAAATAGATGATTTTTAAGCCAGATGATGCGGGGAGGGTATTAATGCAAAACCCCGAACTAAAGGCCGGGCAACTCTTTCATTCATCCGTTTGGTTTTCCGCCAAAGAGGAATATTTTTATTGCCTTTTCAAATTTTATTATTTAGGTTGAGTTCACAAATTACAGGCAGATGATCGCTGTAATTTAGCCATTTTTCAATGTCGGCTACTTCAAAATTTGTCAAACCTTTTTCAATTTCTTTTGATGCAAAAATATAATCAATGTGGTATGGTTTTGCTCTATTTCTTTGAAGAAAAAAAGTCGGTTTTGTTTCTTTTCCTTGTTCCTCATTAAAATAGCTATGATACAAACTGTTGATGTTCATTTTTGACAAATCATTTACTACATCAGAATGATTCCACCATCTATCCCATTCATCCCAAATCGAATTACTATTAAAATCGCCAGCAAGAATTATTTTTTTAAAATTTGATTTGTTTATTTCTAAATATTTCCACAATTGTCCAATGTAACCAAAGTTTGGTGATTTATTTTGACTCGTCCAAATACTCAACAATTGAAAATCATTATTTACCAAACAAGGCAAGAAATGCTTCACGTCATGGTCTTTGTAAGTAACACTCCAGTTAATTAAATCAATTGTCGTTTTGTTTTTTGCAAAGATCCCAAGCCCTTTATTTTTATTGTCGCCTTTCCAAAGATAATTTCCTGCCCACGAAATATAGTGTTGATGTTTTGCTAATTCTGGATTTTCACATTCTTGGATAATGTAAATATCAGCATTAAGGTCTGAAAGATGTTCAAACTTATTCCTTAATGCCCCATTACAATTCCAAGTCACTATTTTCATTAATTATTCTATCCTTTTTAAATGAGGTATAACTTATTTATATACGAAGATATCTGAATTTCCCCTTCAAACAAAAATCAGCTATTCTATAGAAATCTCTCTTTTCTGCTGTGTAATCATTTTCGCATAGAGCAATGAAAATATGTAAAAACTCTGGCAATCTATCCGTCCAAGATATTAATGTTACCATTCCAAGGGTCGTCAAATACTTGCTGCCATAATGTTCTGTAATGCCTTATTCTGAAGTCTTTGAATTTTTTATTCGCTATAGGCTATTAATTAAAAAGCCCCGCTTTCGGCGGGGCTTTTTGTTATTCGATATTTATTTCACTTCCTCAAAATCTACATCTTTCACCTCTCCGTTGGCATCGCCTTGGGGTTGTCCTCCCCCTTGTGGACCATCGGCTCCCGGGGCTGCGTTAGGGTCGCCGCCGGCTGCTGCATACATTTTAGATGATGCGGCTTGCCATACACTGTTTAGGTGCTCGGTAGCAGGCTCTATGCGGGCCAGGTCTTTGGCTTCAAAAGCGTTTTTCAAATCGGCCAGGGCAGTTTCAATAGACGTTTTTTCTTCAGCCGGAAGTTTATCGCCAAACTCCTTTAGGTTTTTCTCTGTCTGGAATATCATGGCATCGGCAGCGTTCAATTTATCTACCTCTTCTTTGGCTTTACGGTCGGCATCGGCATTGGCTTCGGCTTCCTGTTTCATGCGGGCAATATCGGCATCGTTCAAACCTGATGAAGCCTCTATACGAATGCTTTGGCTTTTGCCTGATGCTTTATCTTTAGACGATACATTTAATATACCGTTGGCATCAATATCAAACGTTACCTCAACCTGTGGTATGCCGCGTGGTGCAGGTGGTATACCATCTAAATGGAATTTGCCCAGTGTACGGTTGTCGCGGGCCATAGGGCGCTCACCTTGCAGTACATGTATCTCTACCGATGGTTGGTTATCTGATGCTGTTGAGAAAGTCTCGCTTTTGCGGGTTGGTATGGTTGTGTTGGCCTCAATCAATTTGGTCATTACACCGCCCATAGTTTCAATACCAAGCGATAGTGGGGTTACGTCTAGTAAAAGAACGTCTTTCACCTCGCCGGTTAACACACCGCCTTGTATAGCAGCACCAATGGCCACTACCTCGTCAGGGTTAACACCTTTAGAAGCAGGTTTGCCAAAGAACTTTTCTACGG